>NZ_JBEZUZ010000131.1:0-15111 GCF_040636735.1 Streptomyces sp. NPDC035033
TCGCCGACCTCGACCGGGTCGCCCTCGGCAAGATCTTCAGCGACTACCGCAGCTCGCTCCCCGAGGAGCGCCGCCTCCTCCTCGACCGCTACCGCTTCCGGGACGCCGCCCGCAAGGTCGTCGGCGTCGGCAGCGTCGGCACCCGCTGCTTCGTCGTCCTCCTCGAAGGACGCGACGACGCCGACCCGCTCATCCTCCAGATCAAGGAGGCCGGCCCCTCGGTCCTGGAGGCGTACCTGCCGCCCACCACCTACCCGCACCAGGGCCGGCGCGTCGTCTGCGGCCAGCGCCTCACCCAGGCGGCCAGCGACATCTTCCTCGGCTGGATGACCGGTCCCGAGCAACGGCACTTCTACTGGCGCCAGTTGCGCGACATGAAGGGCTCGGCCGAGGTCGAGACGATGACCCCGTCGATGCTGCGCGAGTACGCCCGGCTCTGCGGCCGCGCCCTGGCCCGCGCCCATGCCCGCTCCGGCGACCGCATCGCCATCGCCGCCTACCTCGGCTCCTCCGACGTCTTCGACCGCGCGATCGCCGACTTCTCCCTCGCCTACGCGGGGCAGAACGCCGACGACTACGCGGCCCTCGGCGCCGGCATCGCGGCCGGCATGGTCACGGCGGCCCCGGGCGTCTGACCCGGAGCCGCCGTCGCCTCCCGTCAGTCCCCGAGGCGCAGCGGAGGCTCCGCCGGGGTCCGCGGAACCGGCGAGAACAGCGCCGCCCGCACCACGGAGGGGGCGAACAGGCTGGTCAGCGGCGCCGTCAGGGACAGCACCGCCCGGAACGGCGCGCCGACCACGGCATCGCCCGCCGCCCGCTCCTGCACCCGCGCCAGGTACCAGCCGATCACCCGGTCCGCCGGCTTCGACCGGGCCGCGTCGCCCGTGGCGCCCGGCATCTTCTTGTCCGCGCCCGCCGAGATGTCCCACGCCTGCCGGGAGGCGTCGAGCAGCGCCTTCTGCACCCGCCGGGTGGTCGGCGTCCGCCGGGTGTCCGCCAGGGCCCGGCGCAGCGCCACCGCGCCGAGCGCCGCGGTCGTCATGCCCTGCCCGTAGATCGGGTTGAACGCGCAGAGCGCGTCGCCGGTGGCGAGGAAGCCGGCCGGGCGGCGGCCCGGACGGTCGTACCGGCGGCGGATGTTGGCGGTCCGCCGGAAACCGTGCGCCGGGGTGACCGGCTCCGCCCCGGCCAGCCACTCGCTGATCACCGGATGCGGCATCCGCTTCGCGTACTCCTCGAACTCCCCCTCGTCGGTGGGCGGTTCGTCGCCGCGCAGCCCCGAGAAGGTGACCATGTGGTGGCCGTCGCCCAGCGGCACGATCACCGCGCTGTACGTCTGCTCGGGGCCCGGCACGATGTAGTAGCCCTGCGCGTCGGTGGCGGGCACCGCGTCCGTCGCCCGGTAGATCCGGGAGGCGTACGCGAGTCCCGTGTCGAGGGTCTCCTCGTGCGGGGCCTCCGCGCCGATCCCGGCGAGCCAGTCCGCCGCCTTCGTCGACCGCCCGGAGGCGTCCACCACCAGGTCGGCGGCGAGCGTGCGGGACTCCCGGCCGGCGCCCCGCTCCCGGAGCCGTACCCCCGTCACCCGCGCGGCGGTGCCGGTCAGGCCCACCGTCTCGGTGCCCTCGACGAGTTCGACGCGGGGGTCGGCGAGCACCCGCTCGCGCACCAGCCACTCCAGCTGCGGCCGCGGGCCGCTGTAGAAGTGCGCGGAGGCGGGGACCCGGGCGAACCACTGGCCCGCCTGCCACTGGACCATGTCCGTCGGCATCGCCACCTTCGGCGCGCCCAGCTCCCGCAGCTCGTCCATGAAGCCGGGCAGCAGCTCGTCGAGCGCCTGCTGGCCGCCCTCGATGAGCACGTGCAGGTGCCGGCCCTGCGGCACGCCGGGCCGGGCGTCCGGCCCCTCCGGCAGCCGGTCGCGTTCGACGACCGTCACCTTCTCGGCGTGCTCCGCGAGGGCCCGCGCGGCCAGCAGGCCGGCCAGGCTCCCTCCGATGACCACCGCGTGACGCGTCCCGCGGCCCCCCAACTCGTCGGCCATGCCCGCCCTTTCCTGTCGTGGACCCTGACGTGGTACCGACCAGTATCCACGGCGGACGGCGGGCGGGACGCGTGCGCCGGGGGCGGAAGGGGGCGTACCGGGGGCGCGGACCGGCCGCGCGACCGGCCCGGGTCCCGGCGGTCAGCCCTCCGGCCCCAGTTCGTCCAGGGCGGCGGTCAGCCACTCCACCCAGAAGCGCTCCAGGTCGATGCCGCCGCGCAGCACCAGGTGGCGCAGCCGGTCGGGCTCGGCGCCGCGCCGCTCGGCGGGGAAGTCCCGCTCCTCGATGGCGAGGTACTCGTCGAGCTGGGCCCGGTGCAGGGCGAGGTGGCGCTCCAGCTCGGCGCGCAGCCCGGCCGAGCCGACCACGGCGGCGGCCCGCATCCGCAGCAGCAGCGCCGACCGCAGCGGTTTGGGGTCCTCGGCCGCGCCGACCCACGCCCGCAGCAACTCCCGCCCGGCGGGCAGCACTTCGTACTCCTTGCGCTGCCCCCGCACCGGCACCGGGGAGGGCAGGGCGCGGATGTGCCCCGCCTCCTCCAGGCGCCCCAGCTCCCGGTAGATCTGCTGGTGGGTGGCCGACCAGAAGTAGCCGATCGACTTGTCGAAGCGGCGCGTCAGTTCGAGGCCGGAGGACGGCTTCTCGAGCAGCGCGGTGAGGATCGCGTGCGGGAGGGACATGCTCGCATCCTAGGTTCGGCCGGCCGCGGTGCTCACGGTGCGGGCGTCACAGGGCGGCGGCGAGCCGCGTGCCCTGGTCGATCGCCCGCTTGGCGTCCAGCTCGGCGGCGACGTCCGCCCCGCCGATGAGGTGCGCCGTGCGGCCGGCGGCGACCAGCTCCTCGTACAGGTCCCGCCGCGGCTCCTGGCCGGAGCAGAGGACGATCGTGTCGACCGGCAGCACCTGCCGCTCGCCGTCGACGGTGAGGTGCAGGCCCTCGTCGTCGATCCGGTCGTAGGTGACGCCCGCGACCATGGCGACGCCGCGGTGCTTGAGTTCGGTGCGGTGGATCCAGCCGGTGGTCTTGCCGAGCCCGGCGCCGACCTTGGTGGTCTTGCGCTGGAGCAGGTGCACCCGGCGCGGCGGTGCGTTCCGCTCGGGCTCGCGCAGGCCGCCGCGGTTCTCGTAGGAGGTGTCGACCCCCCACTGGCGGAAGTACGTCTCGGGGTCCTGGCTCGCGCCCTCGCCGCCGTCGGTGAGGAACTCGGCGACGTCGAAGCCGATGCCGCCGGCGCCGATGACCGCGACCCGTTCGCCGACCGGGGCGCCGTCGCGCAGGACGTCGAGGTAGCCGACGACGCTCGGGTGGTCCTGGCCCTCGATGCCGGGGGAGCGGGGGGTGACGCCGGTGGCGACGACGACCTCGTCGTACCCCTCCAGGTCGGCGGCGGAGACGTGGGTGCCGAGGCGGACGTCGACGCCGTGCTCGGCGAGCTGGACGCGGAAGTAGCGCAGGGTCTCCTCGAACTCCTCCTTGCCGGGCACCCGCTTGGCGACGTTCAGCTGGCCGCCGATCTCGGCGGCGGCGTCGAAGAGGGTCACCGCGTGGCCGCGCTCGGCCGCCGCGACGGCGCAGGAGAGGCCGGCCGGCCCGGCGCCGACGACCGCGATCCGCTTGGCGAGGCGGGTGGGGGAGAGGACCAGCTCGGTCTCGTGGCAGGCGCGCGGGTTGACCAGGCAGGAGGTGATCTTGAGGTTGAAGGTGTGGTCGAGGCACGCCTGGTTGCAGCCGATGCAGGTGTTGATGGTCTCGGCGCGGCCGGCGGCGGCCTTGTTCACGAAGGCGGGGTCGGCGAGGAACGGCCGGGCGAGGGAGACGAGGTCGGCGCGCCCGTCGGCGAGGATCTCCTCGGCGACCTCGGGGGTGTTGATGCGGTTGGAGGTGACGAGTGGAATGCTCACCGCGCCCATCAGCCGCTTCGTCACCCAGGTGTAGGCGCCGCGCGGGACGGAGGTGGCGATGGTGGGGATGCGGGCCTCGTGCCAGCCGATGCCGGTGTTGATGATCGTGGCGCCGGCGGCCTCGATCTCCTTGGCGAGCCGGACGACCTCCTCCAGGGTGGAGCCGCCGGGGACGAGGTCCAGCATGGAGAGGCGGTAGACGATGATGAAGTCGGTGCCGACGCGCTCGCGGATCCGGCGGACGATCTCCAGCGGGAAGCGGACCCGGTTCTCGTAGGAGCCGCCCCAGCGGTCGGTGCGGTGGTTGGTGGCGGCGGCGATGAACTCGTTGATGAGGTAGCCCTCGGAGCCCATCACCTCGACGCCGTCGTAGCCGGCCTCGCGGGCGAGCTCGGCGCACCGGGCGTAGTCCTCGACGGTCCGCTCGACCTCGGCGTCGGTCAGCTCGTTCGGCACGAAGGGGCTGATGGGGGCCTGGATCGCGCTGGGGGCGACGAGGCCGGGGTGGTAGGCGTACCGGCCGAAGTGCAGGATCTGCATCGCGATCCGGCCGCCCTCGGCGTGCACGGCGCCGGTGATCAGCCGGTGCTCGGCGACCTCCTCGGCGGTGGTGAGCTTGGCGCCGCCGTCCCACGGCCGGCCGGCCTCGTTGGGGGCGATGCCGCCGGTGACGATGAGGCCGGCGCCGCCGCGGGCGCGCTCCGCGTAGAAGGCGGCCATCCGCTCGAAGCCGTGCTCGGTCTCCTCCAGGCCGACGTGCATCGACCCCATGATCACCCGGTTGGGCAGGGTGGTGAAGCCGAGGTCGAGCGGGCTGAGCAGATGCGGGTACGGGGTCGTCGCGGTCACGGGGCGCCTCCTCGCGCAGGGATCGTCGCACCCTGTTGTAGGTGACGCGCCCACCCTTCTGCAACTAGTTGCAGAAGAATCGGGGTGTGATGGTTACTACTCGGTAGAGGCGAGGCCGCGCGTGCTTAGGGTGGACCCCGTGACAGAGACGCTCACGCACGAGTCCAGCGCCTTCGTGAACTTCCGGCACTTCGCCTTCGCCGAGCGGTACGCGCACGCCTTCCGCTGGCTCGACGTGAGGCGCTTCCGCTTCTCCGACCCGTCCGCCCCCGACCGGGACCTCCTCGCCGGGCTCGTCGCCCACGAGCAGTTCCGCGACGACTATGCCGGCGGCGGAGTGGACCCCGGGGGCACCCGCCACGGCGAGTACTGGCTCCGCCTCCTCACCCCCGAGGCGTACGAGTCCATCGGCCGGGAGCGGGCCGCCCGGCTCCTGGCGACCTGGGCCGAGCAGTACGGCCCCCTCCCGGGCCCGCTCGCCGAGGCCCTGCGCCGCGAGGCACACGATCCCCTGGCGACGGCGGACTCCGTCCACCACCTGAACGGCCTCGGGGAGGACGAGTACTACGACTGGGCGAGCGTCCACGGCGAGTTCCACGAACTCGTCCTCGTCGACCGCGCGGCCCGCCGCCTCACCCTGCTCGTGGCCGCCGACGACTGAACGCCGCCGACGCCCCCGCTCAGCCCACCCCGTCCAGCAGCAGATCCAGCTCCTCCGCCGTCCGCGGCCCCGGCACGCCCTCCGGCAGCAGCCCCCGCGCCCGCAGGAGGCGGCCGACCGACACCGCCCACGGGCGCCGCAGCCGCGCGGCCTCCAGCAGCGCGTCGTCCGCCAGCAGCTCCGCCGCCGGGCCCGTGCGCAGCCCGGCGGGGGAGAGCACCGCGGCCTCGTCGGCCCACCGCAGCGCCAGGTCCACGTCATGGGTGGCCATGACCAGCGTCGTGCCCGCCGCCCGCAGCCGCTCCAGGGTCTCCAGGAGCCGCTCCTGGCCGTGCGGGTCCAGGCCCGCCGTCGGCTCGTCCATGATCAGGACCCGGGGGCGCATCGCCACCGCGCCCGCGATCGCCGCCCGCTTCCGCTGCCCGTAGGACAACAGGTGCGTCGGCCGGTCGGCGAGCGCCGTGATGTCCAGCGCCTCCAGCGCCTCCGCCACCCGGAGCCGCACCTCCTCCTCCGCCAGCCCCAGGTTCATCGGCCCGAACGACACGTCCTGCGCCACCGACGCGGCGAAGAGCTGGTCGTCCGGGTCCTGCGTCACCAGCTGCACCGAGGTCCGCAGCCGGGTCAGCCCCTTCCGGTCGTACGCCACCTCCGCGCCGTCCAGGAGCAGCGCCCCGCTGCCGACCCGCAGCCCGCCGCTCAGCAGCCGCAGCAGCGTCGTCTTCCCGCCGCCGTTGCGCCCGAGCAGCGCGACCGCCCGGCCCTCCGGCACCGCGAAGCCGACATCGGTGAGGACGGGCGGCCCGTCCTCGTACGCGAAACCCGCGCGGACCAGTTCCACGACCGGGGTGGGGGCCGTCATGGCAGGAGCCTTTCCAGGACGAGGGTGAGGGCGACGAGCCCCGCGAGGAGACCGCCCGTCGCCGCGAGGAACGGACGGGAGACCGCCGCCCCGGGCAGCAGGACCCGCAGCGTGCCGTCGTACCCCCGCCCGGCGAGACCGGTCTGGAGCCGCTGCGCCCGGTCGAAGGCCCGCACGAACGAGGTCGCGCCGAGCCCGGCCAGCGACCGCCACACGGCCGCCCGGGTGGTCGCCCCGAGCCGCGCCGCCTGCGCCTGGCGCACCTTGGCCTGCGCGTCGAGCAGCAGGAAGACGATCCGGTACATCACCAGGGCCACGTCCACCACCGGCGCCGGCACCCCGGCCCGCACCAGGCGCGGCAGCACGTCCGACACCGGCGTGGTGAAGGCGAACAGCAGCACCCCCAGCGAGGCCGACGCCGTCCGCAGCAGCAGCTCCCCGGCGTGCGCGGGACCGTCCGGGGCCCAGGCCACGGCGCCCCCGGGCCCGCCCACCGCGAACAGCAGCGGCACCGCGCCCGTGACGCAGAAACCGAGCGGGATCCGGAAGGCCCGCCACAGCTGCCGGCCCGGCACGCCGGCCGGACCGAGCAGCACCGCGAGGGTGGCCGCCGCGACCAGGACCGCCCCCGGCCACGGCGGCAGACACACCGCGCAGAGCGTCAGGCCGAAGCCGAGCACGGCCTTCTCCGCCGGATGGCGGCGGCGCCAGCGACTGCCGTGCGCCGCCGCGTCGATCGGCAGCATCGGCGGCTACGCGTCCTTGTCCGCGTCCGGGGCGGGCGCGCCGCCCTCCGCGCGGGCCGCGGCCCGCTCCTCGCCCTGCCGCCGGCCGCGCCGCAGCCCGAAGTAGTACGCGAGGACACCGGCGCCCAGCGCCGCCTGGAGGGCGAACAGCGCCGACTCGATCTCGCCGGACGGCGGCTCGTACAGCGGGGAGAACCACGGCTCGTAGTCCGGCTCGATCTCGGTGATCGCCGTCTCCGCCTCCGCGTCGGCGCCGGTGAACGGCTCCTCCTTGTGGTCGCCGAGGCCGAGCGCCAGCGGCAGCACCGCCAGCGCCGCCACGAGCGCCAGCAGCAGCGTGTTGATCCTCGCGTTCCGGCTCATCACGCCGCAGCCTCCTCGCGCCGCTTCGCCTCCGGCCGGGCGAGCACGCCCAGCCGCAGCAGGTCGCCCCTGCTGGACTGCGTGAGCAGCCGCATCACCAGGACGGTCAGCAGCCCCTCGCTCACGGCGAGCGGGATCTGCGTCACCGCGAAGATCCCGCCGAACTTGGCGAGCGACCCCGCCACCCCGCTGCCCGGGTCGGGGAAGGCGAGGGCCAGCTGGACGCTGGTCACGCAGTAGGTGGAGAGGTCGGCGACGAACGCGCCGGAGAACACGCCCACCATCAGCGGCGCCCCGGACCGCTTCAGCAGCAGGTACGTCCCGTACCCCGCCCAGGGCCCGACGACCGCCATCGAGAAGACGTTCGCCCCCAGCGTCGTCAGCCCGCCGTGGGCGAGCAGCAGCGCCTGGAACAGCAGCGTGATCGTGCCGAGCACCGCCATGACCGGCGGCCGGAACAGGATGGCACCCAGCCCCGTGCCCGTCGGATGGGAACAACTCCCCGTCACCGAGGGCAGTTTGAGCGCGGACAGGACGAAGGTGAAGGCGCCGGAGGCGCCGAGCAGCAGGGTGGACTCGGGGTGGGCGCGCACCTCGCGGGTGAGCGCGCGGACGCCGTGGACGACGAACGGGGCCGACGCGACGCCCCAGGCGGCCGCGTGGACGGGGGGCAGATACCCCTCGGCGATATGCATGATCGGGAGACCCTCTCCAGCACCTCGTGGATGGACAACGCGCCCTGGCCGGTCTCCTGGCTGACGGTAGTGCCGCCCGACTCCGCCTTCCCACCCCACGACGGTCTCCCGCGGCGGAGCAGTGGCTTCCCCTGGGGGATGGAGCCGGACCTCCCGATCACAGTGGCGAGGGCCGCACCGGTACTGCACCGGTTTCCCGAACACCAAGGCCCTGTGACAGTAGTGGGTTGACCTGCTTCATCACAATGCGGGGTCGGTCACTCGCGCTCCGGAGCGCGAGCGGCCGGGGCGCCGCCGGACGGCGCCCCGGCCCTCTCCTACGCCGGGCCGTCCGCCTCGCCGTACACCGAGTCCAGCAAGGAGTCGTACGCGGCGTACATCTTCGGCAGCGCCCTCCGATCGTCACGCACGGCGAGGAAGCCGAGGACGGACGAGAGGAGGTGCTCGACGGACCGGCGGTCCTGCTCCGCGGTGAACCGTTCGAACCCCTGGAAGCGGAGGTCCGGGACCGCCTCGGACGGGATCCTCCTGATCCAGTGCTGAGCGGACAGCTCGCCGCCACGGACGCAGAGCCATTCGTGGAAGCCTCTCAGCATCCCGCCCGAGCGCGCGAGGTCGTACCCCGCGAGGAACATCGCCACGGGGTGGTACGCGGAACCGAGTCCGTATCCGCCCGGATTCTCGCGGACGCGGAGAATGAGTTCCCTGTCCTCCATCGTTCCTCCTCAGAACCCGAAGTCGATGTTCCCGTGCCTCGACCACCTGGACTTGTACTCGGCGATCGATTCCCCTCCCCGTGGCGTCCACGCGTCGTAGACCCGCCCCTCGTACACCACGACGACGTGGAAGTACCAGCCGGAGTCCACCCCCCGATACGTGGGGAGCAGGAGCTGGTCGACCGGGTTGATGGTGACGATCTGGCCGCCCCCCAGGCTGTCACGGATGCGACGGGCGCACACGTCACAGCCGCCGGAGTCCCTGATCTCGTCCACGGCCCGCGGGATGCCGGGCACGTCGTGCTCGAAGCACGAGCTTCCGGTCGCCGCCAGGGCCAGCGGCATCGCGTTCGCGGCCGTGTCGAGCAGTCTGCAGCCGGTCTTCGCCTGACCGAGGCCGTCGAGCGCCTTCTCCAGCGCCTTGAACTTCGAGCCGACGACCACGTCCGTCGCGAGGCTCCAGCAGTTCTCCAGGTCCTTGCCGTCGAGGCACGCCTCCAGGTCGGACAGGCCGGTGAGCTCGGCGGTCACGTCCGCCAGCCCCTTCATCGCGTCGCCGAACTCGTCGCCCATCGACAGGATGTCGCAGCCGATTTCGTGGTGCTGGCACCAGCGGACGAATTCCCGCGGGTCGCACGGGATGTACCCGTTCTGGCAGCGGTACTGCTCGGCCGGGGTCATCCCGCCCTCGACCGCCTTCCGCTTCGCCTCGACGGCCGCCTTCCGCCGGGCTTCCTCCTCCTGCCGGTACTTCTCGACGGCGACCTGGAAGGTCTCGGTCGCGGCCTTGAGCGCGGCCTCGCTGTCCTGTCCCGCGTCGAGGTGGGACTGCCACGCCTGCCCGGCGTACGCCCAGGCGGTCGACGACGACGCCTGCGCCATCTCGGAGGAGAGCGTGGCGTCCGCGGCGGACCTGGCGGCGTTGCGGGAGTCGGCGTCGGCGGCGTCGGCGGCCCTGCGGGCCGTCACGGCGTCCTCGGCCGCGCGGGCCGCCGAGGCCTCGGCGGCCCGCGCGTGCTGGTCGGCCTGCTCCGCGTACTCCCCCGCCTTCACCGCCCAGTCGTCGGCCTTCTGGGCCCAGGTGACGGCCTCGTCGGCGGCCTTGCGGGCCTGGGCGGCGACCTTCTGCGCCGTCGCGGCGTTCTGCTGGGCCCGGGCCGCGACCTTGGAGGCGTCCGCGATCAGCTTCTGGACCCGGGCCACGTGGGTCGCGGCCAGCTGGTCCTTGCGCACCGCCATGTACTGGCCGGAGACGATGAAGGCGTGCAGCGTACGGGGCGAGCCCTCCAGGGCGATGCGCGCCGCGGCCTTGACCTCGGGGCCGCCGGCCGAGACCAGCTGGGCCGCGCGGACCCGCTCGTCGTCGTTCCGCGCCGTGAACTGCCCCCGGACGAGGAAGTCGCTGTACTTCTTCGGGTCGCCGCTCTCCAGGGCCGCACGGCCCGCGTCGGTGACCACGGGGCCCGCTTCGGAGATCACGCGCGCGATGGCCACGCGCATGAGCTCCGAGGACACCCGGTACTGGCCGTCGTCGACGAAGGCGGAGACCGCGGCGGCGTCGCCGTCGAGCGCGGTCTCCGCGGCGGCACGGACCTCCGCGGACTCGCTCTCCTCGGCGAGGCGCGCCACGTACGAGCGGTCGTCCTGCTCCTGGGCGCTCGCCCAGCCGTTGCGCAGGTAGTCGAGGACGACCTCGTCGGGTCCGGCCAGCGCGGCCTCGGCCGCTCCCCGGCCCCACGCGGTTCCCTCCTTCATGACCCGCACGGCCAGCGCGCGGCCCTGGGCGGCGACGGCGTGGAGGTCCGCCCCGGGCGCCTGCGCGCTCGCCAGCAGCCGGTCGCGTTCGGCCTCCCGCTCCCCGGCCGACCGTTCCAGCGCCGCGGTCCGGGCGACGCGGGCCTCCTCGGCGGCCTTCTGGTCCCGGGCGCGTTCGATGCCGGCGTTGGTCCGGCCGAGGAGCTCCTCGGCCTCGACCTTGCGGGCGATGGTGTACACCTTCTGCGCCCGCAGGACGGCGTTCGTCGCCACCGTCGCCGCCTGGGTGGCGGCGTCGGCGTGCGCGGTGGACCTGACGGCCGCCTGGGTGGCGTCACCCGCGTGTTCCGCCGCGTCCTCCGCGGCGTCCGCCGCGCTGCGGGCGTGCGCCGCCGCCGAGGTCGCCGCGTCCCGGGCTTCGCCCGCCGCGGTGGCCGCCTCCCGGGCCAGCGACTCGGCCGCCGCTGCGGCGCGGTTGGCCTCCTCCGCGTGTCGCTTGGCGGCCGCCGCCGCGGCGCGCGCCGCGGCGGCGGCCGCGCTGGAGGCCCCGGCGTAGCCGCTGGCCTCTGTCGCGGCATCGGCCGCGAGGCCGGCGTTGGCGCCGGCGCTGATCGCGGCGGCCGCGGCGTCGCCCGCGGCGGTGGCGGCCTTGGCCGCCTGGTCCGCGGCGTCGGCGGCGAGGTCCGCGTCCTTGGCGATGGCGCGGGCCTCCTCGGCGGCCTTGCGGGAGGCCTCCGCCTTGCTCGCGTCCACGGCGGCGTCCGCCGCCGCGGTGCGCGCACGGGCGGCCGCCTGGGCGGCGCCCGCCGCGGCCGCGGCCGCCTGCGAGGCCGCGTTGGCGGCGATGCGCGCCGCGTTGTTCGCCGCGTTGGCGGCGCTGATGGCCTTCTGCGCCGACGCCGCGGCCTGCTCCGCCGCCTTGGCGGCACGCCCCGCGGCCTGTGCGGCCTTCTCGACGTCGTCCTTGGCGGCCGCCGCCTCCGCCGCGGCCTTCAGGGCCGCCTCCTTGGCCAGCTTGGACGCCTCGGTGGCCTTCGCCGACTCGGCCTTCGCCGCCTCGGTCTGCGCGGCCGCCTGCCGACCCGCCTCCTTGGCCTGCCGGGCGAGTTCGGCGACGGTCGCGTGCTCGGCGTCCCGGTCGCGGGCGACGAACTGGCCGACGTCCAGGAACTCCCGGCGGTCGTCGGGGGTGCCGTACAGCGCGAGCCGGCCGGCGGCCCGCACGTTGGGGCCGCCCACACTGATGATCTGGACGACCTGGACGCGTTCGTCCTGCTCGCGCGCGGTGTACTGCCCCTCCTGGAGGAAGCGTCTGACGTCCTCGGCAGACCCGTTCAGCGCGGCCCGGCCGGCGTCCCGCACGATCGGGTCGGCGGTGCTGACGATCCGGGCGACCTGGAGGCGCTGGTCCTGCCGCATCGGGGCTTCCCAGCCCCAGCTCAGGAAGGTCCTCAGCTCTTCCTGCGAGCCCGCGAGGGCGGTACGGGCGGCGGTGATGAGTTCCGTGCCGCCCACGCTGGCGAGCTGGGCGGCGGACACGCGGTGGTCCTGGTCCAGGGCCGTCTCGGCGACGGCCAGGAACGCCTGGACCTCCGCGTCGGTGCCGCTCAGCGCCGCCTCGGCGGCGGCCTTCACCCCCGGACCGCCGATCCTCCAGTAGTCGACGACCCGGCCGCGCTCGGTGGGCGTGACCGTGCTCAGCAGACTGATCCGCCCGCTGTCCGCCGCGGGTCCGTCCGCGGGGGAACGGGACTCCAGCAGGGACACGAGCAGGACACCGCACAGCAGGGCCAGCGTCCACGTCCTCGCGGTGCGCAGCGCCCGGGCCGCGATGCCGGGGCCGTTAATTCTTCGTTTCACGAAACTCTCTCTCATCATTCGGCGGGGCTGGCCGCCGAACTGTGATTTCGCTTCGTGATCCTAAGGGGCCTCAAGGGTGCGTGAACGCGGTCCTCCAAGGGTTCGGGGAATGCGGGAAGTGTGCCTCTTGGGGGATTTTCGGCGGTGGATCGTCACGTTGTCCGATTGGAGTGGAGCGACCCCTTTGGCTCGCTCTTGATTCCATGGTCACGGAGGGGTCCTCCGGTGGGTTAGGATTCGGCGGCATTCTGTTCAGCCGCTGGACCGGCGTTGCAGGGGTGGGGGTCTCGGTTCTTCGGGAAGAGTGCGGGCTCAGCACCGCCGCGCGCGGTCCGTAAGGAGCCCTTTGGTGACAACTCGTATACGCCGACGCCTGCTTGCGGGAGTCGTCGGCACCCTCCTGGCCGTGGCGGGGGCGACCACGTTCGCTTTCGCGGCCGGCGTCTCCACCGCTTCCGTGAGTAATTCGACGGAAGAGCTTCCGCCGTCCGCGGTGGAAAGGTTCGGATATCCGAACGCCGCCCAGATCCTTTCGGAGCAGGGAATCCTGTTGAAGAAGGGAGACGGCCGCATCCTCCTGGCGGACTGCGACTACGACGTGAACCAGATCAGGGTGATGACGGTCAAGGACGAGAGCGTCGGCCGCCGAGAAATGTACTGCTTCGAAGCCCGGGCGGCCTCCGGATACCTCTCTCTGGAACTTCCCCGGGTATTCGCTCTGGAGACGACCGACCATTCCATCAGCGCGGACCTGACCGCCGACGGGCAGACCACGACCGTGAACGTGCCCAAGAACGACTTCGCCACCGTCGGGGAGGGCGACATCCCCTCCGGAGCCAAGCGTTCGACCCTCGTCGAGCTCCGCATCACCGGCTGACGGTCGCCCGTCTCGCGCTCCTCGTGCCACCTCCCGAAGGAAGACCTATGACCACGAAGCGTTCGCGCCTCGCCTGGGCCGTCGGTGCCGTAGCCCTGCTCGCGGGCACTCTGACGACCGCTCCCGCCAGCGCCCTCAACGGTGCCGACGCCACCGTCCAGCTGAACTTCGTCGCCAAGATCGACGTGGGCGGACAGGCCGCCTGCACCGGTGCTCTCGTCGCCCCGCAGTGGGTGATCACCGCCGCCACCTGCTTCGCCGCGGACGGCAGGCCCGCCCCCGGCAAGCCCGCCGTGACCACCACCGTCACCGTGGGCCGCACCGACCTCACCCAGACCGGCGGCAGCGTCCAGCAGGCCGTCGACCTCGTCCCGCACCCCGACCGCGACGTCGTCCTGGTGCGGCTCGCCAAGGCGGTCACCGACACGGCGATCAAGCCGGTCAGGCTCGCCGCGGCCCCCGCCGCCGCGGGCGAGGAGCTGACGAAGGCCGGGTTCGGCCGGACCAGGACCGAGTGGGTGCCGAACAAGCTCCACACCGGCACCTTCACCGTGGCCTCGGCCACCGGCACCGACGTGCACCTGAACGGCTCCGCCACGGCGACCGTCTGCCAGGGCGACGCCGGCGGCCCCGCCCTGCGCACCGTCAACGGCGTCCCCGAACTGGTCGCCGTCAACGCGCGCTCCTGGCAGGGCGGCTGTCTCGGCACCGACCCGGCCGAGACCCGCACCACCGCCGTCGACACCCGCGTCGACGACCTCGGTCCCTGGACCGCCCTCGCGACCGGCGCCCGCTGGGGCCAGGCCCGGGAGAACCTGCCGGCCTCCCAGGAGCTCTCCGGCGACTTCGACGGCGACGGCAAGACCGACACCGCCGTCCTGCACAAGTACGCGCCGACCTCCACCGGCGCCCACCACACCGCCGTGTGGAAGTTCACCAGCACCGGTGCGGGCACCTACCACCCGGTACGAGCCTGGGACAACCTCGCTTCCACCCCGGCCTCGTGGAGCTGGGACCTGTCCAAGTCCGTCGCGGGTGACTTCAACGGCGACGGCAGGACCGACATCGCCGTGCTGTACGACCTCGGCGCCCAGACCGGCGGCGGCTACCGCACCCGGCTGTGGACCTTCACCAGCAACGGCACCGGCTTCGACGCCCCCGTCCTGAAGTGGGACAGCGGCACCACGTCCTGGAACTGGGACCTCGTGAAGCCCGTCGCGGGTGACTTCGACGGCGACGGCAGGTCCGACATCGCCGTGCTGTACGACCTCGGCGCCCAGACCGGCGGCGGCTACCGCACCCGGCTGTGGACCTTCACCAGCAACGGTGCCGGTTTCGATGCTCCGGTGGTGAAGTGGGACAGCGGTACGGCGTCGTGGAACTGGGATCTGGTCAAGCCGGTGGCCGGTGATTTCACGGGTGACGGCAAGGCGGATCTCGCGGCGTTGTACGACCTGGGTCAGCAGGCGGACCAGTCGTACCGCACCCGGCTGTGGACCTTCACCAGCAACGGTGCCGGCTTCGACGCCCCCGTCCTGAAGTGGGACAGCGGTACGGCGTCGTGGAACTGGGACCTGGTCAAGCCGGTGGCCGGTGATTTCACGGGTGACGGCAAGGCGGATCTCGCGGCGTTGTACGACCTGGGTCAGCAGGCGGACCAGTCGTACCGCACCCGGCTGTGGACGTTCACCGGCAACGGTGCCGGCTTCGACGCCCCCGTCCTGAAGTGGGACAGCGGTACGGCGTCGTGGAACTGGGACCTGGTCAAGCCGGTGGCCGG
>NZ_JBEZUZ010000132.1:0-14976 GCF_040636735.1 Streptomyces sp. NPDC035033
ACCGCCGCCGCGAACGGAGCGATCTTCGCCTCCGCCAGCGCACGCACCGACTCCCGGAGCATCTCGTGCTCCTCGGAGGTCCGGTACAGGTCGAAGTCCTTGCCCATGGTCTTGAGCTCCCTGGAAATGCTGGGGCGCCTGGCTTGTGGCACCCGGAAACGCCTACGGCACCGCGTATGGCACTGAGTACCCTCAGCAAAACACACTCAGTGCCATGACGCCAGAGCGCCCCGACGGCGGAGTGCCGTCGGGGCGCTTTCCAGACCATCTGGTCTGTTTCCGGAGGCGCTGCGGTTACGCGGAGGTGTCCGTCAGGTCCTTGTCCTGGTGACGCCGGCCCGCGTCGTACTCGGCGGCCAGCGCCCGCGCCCGCTCGGCGCTCATGTCCAGCTCCAGGAGGATCGCAGGTGTGCAGATCGACGGGATCACATGCCGCATGAGCACGGACGTACGATGGGCGAGATCGTTGCGATTGCACAGAACGGCGGACATGGTCTGGATCCCGGTGAAGGCCCCGGAGAACAGCTCGGCCGTGTCGGTCACGTTCACGTGGTGGAGCAGCTCGCCGCGCGCCCGGGCCACCGTGAGGATCTCGGAGACCTGGTCGACCCACGCCTGGAACGGCACGGCCCGGTTGACGCTCACCGCGCCGCTGTCGAGGGCGAGGGCCACGCTCGCCTGGACCAGCGGATCGTGCTGGAGACGGTGGGAGAGGAGGAAGCCCTGGTCGATGAGTTCCTGGAGCTTGACCGGCTGCGGAGTGAGCGGTTCGTCGAGCAGCTGGGCGTCGAGCACGCCCGTCGCGACCTCTTCCTTGGACGCAAAGTGGAAATACAGCGCGCCCTTCGTCACTCCGGCACGCGCGAGGATCTCCCCGACGGTCGCCCGCTCGTAGCCGCGCTCCGCGAAGACGCTGGCGGCGGCCTCGAGGATCGCCCGTCGTGTTCGGATAGCACGCGCTTGTTGCGCCACAGGGCCCTCCCGCTGTCTCACTGTGTGCTTTCGCCGTGTGACGTGAAGCATTGAAAAAGAAACCAGAACGTACGTACCCTACGCCGGGCCGGGCAGGAGGCCCGGGGGGAAGGCACGCAAGGGGAGACATGGACCGGCACGATCGGCAGGGGAAGACGACCGTTCCCGGAGAGTTCGTCCACCGGTCCGACCCGGCGGACATCATCCCCACCGGTTGGACGCGGTTCCGGGAGAACCGCTTCTCCGTCTCCGCCACGTGGCCCCGCTCGCATCCCTACTTCTCCCCGGTCGACGGCGACCGGCACGACCCGATTCTGATCGCCGAGACCATACGCCAGGCCACCATGCTGGTCGCGCACGCCGAGCTCGGGGTGCCGGTCGACTCGCAGTTCGTCCTCCGGGACCTGTCCTACGACGCCGAGCCCGAGGCGCTCGCGGTGGACGCCACCGCCGCCGACACCGACGTCACCGTGGACGTGATCCTCTCCGACGTCCGCGGCCACGGCCGGGGGCTGCGGGGGCTGCGCACCACCACCGTCCTCACCCGGGGCGGAAGGCTCCTCGCGACCGGCAGCGGCCTGACGAGCTGCACGTCCGCCGCCGCGTACCGCAGGATCCGGGGCCCGCAACTCGCCCTCCTCGGCCGGCCGGTGCCGCTGATCCCGGGCCTTCCGCCGGAGACGGTGGGCCGGGAGCGGGCCGAGGACGTGGTCCTCGGCCGGGGCACCCGCCCCGGACAGTGGCAGCTGCGGATCGACACCGGCCACCCCACCCTCTTCCGGCGCCCCAACGACCACGTGCCGGGCATGCTGCTCCTGGAGGCGGCCCGCCAGGCCGCCCACGCCCTGATGGGGGCGGAGGCCTTCTTCCCGTCGGCCATGAACGTGTCGTTCTTCCGCTACGCCGAACTCGAACCGCCCTGCTGGATCACGGCCGAGGCCGTGCCCGCCGCCGACCCGCGGACGCTCACGGTCCGGATCGACGGCCACCAGGACGGCCGGCCCGTCTTCGTCTGCACCCTCTCCTCACCGGCCGGCACCCCCGCCGTCGCCCGGCTCGACCACCGTCTCGCGGGCTGACCGGGCGCACCCCGCCGAGCCCCGCCCGCCCCACCGGAAGGCCCCATGGGAATCCGCCTCCTCGTCACCGGCGCCACCGGCTTCATCGGCGGCCGGGTCGCCGCCGCGGCCGCCGCGCACCCCGGCATCGACCACCTGCGCCTCCTCGTCCGCTCCACGGTCACGGCCCCCGCCGCACCCGCCGGCGGGCCCGTCGTCGAGACCGTCCGGGGCGACCTCCGGGACGCCGGGAGCCTGCGCCGGGCCTGCGACGGGATCGACGCGGTGATCCACTGCGCCTCCGTGATCGGCGGTGACGAGGAACTGCTGCGGGCCGCCAACGAGCACGGCGCCCGGGACCTCGCCGACGCCGCGGACCGGGCCGGCGCCGGACGGATCGTCGCCCTCAGCACCGCCTCCGTGCACGGCCGCGGCCCCTTCCGCGCCGCCGCCCCCGACAGCCTCCCGCTCGCCCCGGTGTCGGCGACCAGCCGGACCCGGGCCGCCGGGGAGCGGTACGTCCTGGACGCCGGCGGCACCGTGCTGCGCCCGCACCTCGTCTACGGCACGGGCGACCGGCAGGTCGTACCGGGGCTCCTGACGCTGCTCTCCGCGCTGCCCGGCCCGTTCGTCCCCACCGGCTCGCTCCACTCGACGGTCGAGGTGGAGAGCCTGGCGGGCGCCCTGCTGGGCGCGGCGCTCTCCCCGGCCACCCGGCCCGGCGCGTACTACCTCGCCCACCCCGACCCGGTCTCCGACGCCGAACTGCTCGCCGCCCTCGCGCCGCTGCTCCCGGAGCGGGTGCGGCCCGGCGGCGGCCCCGAGGTGGGGCTCGCCGAGGCCCGCGCGCTGCTCGCCGGGAACCCGCTCGCCGCCCACCACCTGGAGATGTTCGGCGTCGACCACTGGTTCGCCGACGAGCGCCCCTGGACCGACTTCGGACGCGGCCCGGGCCCCGGTTTCACCGCCGCCTTCCCCCGCCACCTGAGCTGGTACCGGGAACTTCTCGCCGCCCGCTCCGCACGGCCGTAGTCCGTCACCTCGGGGGGCGGGCCCGCGTCTAAGGTGGGGGCGATGACACGTTTCCGTGAGACCGTCCGGTCCCTGCTGCGCGAGCGGGTCCTCGACGCCGCCTACGCGCTCGTCGCGGCCGACGGCTGGGGCATGCTGCGCATGACCGCCATCGCGCGGACCGCGGGGATCAGCCGGCAGACGCTCTACAACGAGTTCGGGTCGAAGGAGGCGATCGGCGGGGCGCTGGTCCAGCGCGAGCTGGAACGGTTCCTCGCCGGGATCCAGCGGGAGCTGGACGCCCACCGCGGACACCTGGAGCGGGCCGCGCGGGCGGGGGTCGGGTACACGCTCCAGCAGGCCGTCGACAACCCCCTGATCAAGAGCGTGCTGCTGGCCGCCCGGGGCGGCGGCGACACCGACC
Source organism: Streptomyces sp. NPDC035033 (assembly GCF_040636735.1). NCBI lineage: Bacteria > Bacillati > Actinomycetota > Actinomycetes > Kitasatosporales > Streptomycetaceae > Streptomyces > Streptomyces sp. NPDC035033. Next base: position 3,466 of record NZ_JBEZUZ010000132.1, read on the forward strand.
TGCTCGCCTACCTGACCACGCGCACCGAGCCCGTCTTCGGGACGGCGATGACGCTGCTCGACGCGTACGCGACCGAGGCGTGGCCCGACGTGGACGAGGAGTCCCGGGGGCTCGCCGTCGAGACCATCGTCCGGCTCACCGTGAGCCACATCGTCCAGCCGGTGGCCGCCCCCGAGGAGTCGGCGCGGCGGATCGCCCGGATCACCGCCCGGGTCGCCTACCCCGGCGGCCCGCCCCCGGCCTGAGCCGGACCCCGGTCAGCCGCCGTCCAGCGGCACGGCGGCGGACAGGACCGTGCCCTCGCCGGGCGCCGACTCGACGGTGAGGGAACCGCCGAGCTGCCCGGCGCGGGTGCGGATGGCCGGCAGCCCGTGGCCGCGCACCCCGCCGTCCGCCCGGACCGCCGCCGGGTCGAAGCCCCGGCCGTCGTCGGCGACGTCGAGGACGACCCGGTCGTCGAGGTAGGTGAGGGTGAGCGCGGCGGTACGGGCGTCCGCGTGCTCCCGCACGTTCGCCAGCGCGCCCTGCGCGATCCGCAGCAGCGCCGACTGGACCCGGTCGGGCAGCCGCCGGGCCGGGACGCCCTCCACGTGGCAGCGGACGGTCAGCCCGTCGCGGGACTCCCGGCGGGCCAGGGCGCGCAGCGCCTCGTCCAGGCCGCCGCCCCCGGCGAGGTCGGCGGGGGCCAGGTCGTGGACGAAGCGGCGGGCCTCGGCGAGGTTGTGCTCGGCGATCGCCGTGGCGGCGCGCACGTGCCGGCGGGCGGTGCCCGGGTCGCTGTCCCAGGTGCGGTCGGCGGCCTGGAGGAGCATCTGCTGGCTGGACAGGCCCTGGGCGAGGGTGTCGTGGATCTCCATGGAGAGCCGCTGCCGCTCGGCGAGGGTCCCCTCGCGCCGCTCGGTGGCGGCGAGTTCGCGGCGGGTGCGGACGAGGTCCGCGATGAGCTCGCGCTGCCGCCGGGTCTGCCGGTCCATGCGGACGAAGACGGCGACGCAGATGGCGGAGATGGCGGGCGGGGCGAGCAGGATGTCGAACTCGAAGCGGCCGGCCAGCCGCAGCTGCGCGGTGACGGAGACGACCGTGAGCAGGGCGACGAGGCCGACCGCCGCCGGCGGGCGCAGATGGCGCAGCCCCAGGTAGAAGAGCGGGATCGAGCACCAGGCGAAGCTGGGGGCGAGGAAGACGAGCGCGATCCAGACCGCCGAGCAGACGCCGAGCCAGACGTTCCGCCGGACCCGGTCGCCGGCGACGGCGGGCTCCGCCGCGTACAGCACGGCGAGGAGGGCGGAGAGGCCGACCACCCAGGGGGCGATGCCCTCGCCGGTGTGCCGCATCAGGAAGCGGGTCAGCGAGGAGCCGAGGAGCAGGAAGAAGCCCAGGTGGAGCAGGAGCCGGAACCGGCGCGCGTCGCCGTCCGCGTCCTCCTCCTCCCGCTCGGCGCCCACCGTCCCCGTACCGTCCCACCGCGCCATGCCGTGCCGCACCTCTCCGCCCACTGATCGGATGAACGGGACAAACCTCTCATGTCGCGGATGCCGGGCGCGTCACCGGGCTCCCCCGGCGGTCCGCCTACAGCCAGCCGTTGCGCCGGAAGCCCCGGTGGATGGCGTAACAGGCCACGGCGATCACGCCGAGGACCACCGGGTAGCCGTAGGTCCAGCGGAGCTCCGGCATGTGCTCGAAGTTCATGCCGTACACCCCGCACACCATGGTCGGCACCGCGACGATCGCCGCCCAGGCGGTGATCTTCCGCATGTCCTCGTTCTGCGCGACCGTGACCTGCGCCAGGTGGGCCTGGAGCACCGAGTCGAGCAGGGTGTCGTACGAGGCGATCTGCTCGGTCACCCGGGAGAGGTGGTCGGTGACGTCCCGGAAGTACGCGCGGATCTCCGGGTCGACCAGCGGCATGGGCCGGGTGGCGAGCGCCGTCAGCGGGCGGGACAGCGGGGCGACGGCCCGGCGCAGTTCGAGCAGCTCCCGCTTGAGCTGGTAGATCCGCCCCGCGTCCCCCCGGTCCGCCTGGTCGGAGAAGACCGCGTTCTCGATCGCGTCGAGGTCGGTCTGCACCGCGTCCGCGACGGCGAGGTAGTCGTCCACGACGTGGTCGGCCACGGCGTGCAGCACCGCCGACGGCCCCTTGGCCAGCTGCTCCGGCAGTTCCTCCAGCGCCTCGCGCAGCGGGCCGAGCGAACCGTGTCCGCCGTGCCGGATGGTGATGACGAAGTCGGGCCCGACGAAGGCCATCAGCTCGCCGGTCTCCACCACCTCGCTGGTGGCGGTGAGCGTCTCGTGCTCGACGTACCGGACCGTCTTCAGGACGGCGAACAGCACCCCGTCGTACTCCTCGACCTTGGGGCGCTGATGGGCGTGGACGGCGTCCTCGACGGCCAGCGGGTGCAGCCCGAACAGCTCGGCGAGCACGGTGAGTTCCTTCTCCTCCGGCTCGTGCAGCCCGATCCACACGAAGCCGTCCCCGCCGCGGCGCACGTACCGCAGCGCGTCCTCGGCACCGGTGCCCCGCACCGACCGGCGCACCCCGTCGACGTACACCACGCAGTTGACGACCGCGCTGCCGAGCGGCGAGCGGGCCGGGTGGCTCAGGTCGACGGTCCGCCGGTAGGTCCGGCGGACGGCGGTGCGCAGGCGCTGGATCACGGACACGGTGGTACTCCTTCGGCGGGCCGGGGGCCAGTGTGCCACCGCCCCCGGGCGCACGGACCGGCGCGGACGGGGCCCGGTACGGCTCCCGTATGCCCTCCGTACGGCTCCGGTACGCCTCCGGCGGGGCCCGGGCCGGGGTTCCGGTACGCCTCCGGCGCGGGGCCGTGCGGGGCCCGCACGGCTCCGGCGCCGCTCCGGGAGGGGCCCGGCGGGGCTCCGGCCGGCTCGTCCCCGGGCCCCTCGGATCGCGCCAATCTCGCGGGGGCGGCCGGGCGGGGGAGCGGGCCGGAATTCCCCGTTTCCCGCGCGGCCCGGCCCGCCGGGACGGCGGCGCGGCCACCGGCGCGGGGCGGCCGTGGCCCGTTCCCGCGCGTCCGACGATGTCCGGACTTCCGGGTTGCCTCCGCGTCCGCCGGGCCGTAGTGCCGTTGGCGGCCCCGCCGTCCGTCCGCATCATCGGATCCGGCCCGCGCGGCCGCGCGGGCCGCCCGCCCGCGCCGTGACCGAACCGGTGGGGGGACACACGCACATGGAGAACCGCTTCCACACCGGCCGCCGGCTCGCCCGCCTCGTCGCCGACCGCACCGGCCGGCCCGAACTCGGCCACGACGCCGAGGTGGTGGCCCGCGTGCTGCCGTTCAAGGTGAGCGAGCACGTCGCGGACGCGCTCGTCGACTGGGAGCGCGCCCCCGACGACCCCCTCTACCGGCTGGTCGTGCCGCACCGCGACATGCTCGCCCCGGCCGACTTCGCCGCCGTCGAGGCGGCCCTGCCCGACCACGACCGGCTGCGCCGGGTCGTCACCGGCATCCGGGAACGGCTCGCCCCGGACCCCGGCGGCCGGCCCGCCCCGGGCCCGCCGGAGGCCGCGCCCGGCCTCCGGCAGCCGTCCCCCGACACCCTCCTCGTCCTCCCGCCGCAGGGCCAGACCTGCCACAGCTACTGCGGCTACTGCTTCCGCTGGCCGCAGTTCACCGGCGAACCCGGCCCCCGGCAGGCGGTCGAGGACCCCGGGACGATGTGGGCCCACCTCGACCGGCACCCGGGGATCACCGACGTCCTGCTCACCGGCGGCGACCCGCTCGTGATGCGCGCCGAGGCGCTCGCCCGCTACCTCGCCCCGCTCACCGGCCGCCACCGGTACGCCCACGTCCGCACGGTCCGGATCGGCACCAAGGCCGTCTCCTTCCAGCCGGACCGCTTCCTCACCGCGCCCGACGCCGACGACCTGCTCCGGCTCCTCGACGGGGTGGTCCGCTCCGGCCGCCACCTCGCCCTCCTGCTGCACGTCACCCACCCCCGCGAGCTGGAGCCCGCGCCGGCCCGGCGGGCGCTGCGCCGGCTGCACGCCACCGGGGCCGTGCTGCGCACCGAGGCGCCGGTCGTCCGGCACGTCAACGACGACCCCGCCGTCTGGGCCCGGATGTGGCGGGACCAGGTGGGGCTCGGGCTCGTGCCGTACTCCCTGCTCGTGGCGCGGGACACCGGCCCGCGCCGCTACTACGGGCTGCCGCTGGCGCGGACCCTGAGCGTGTGCGCGGAGGCGCGCCGGCGCGCCCCGGACCTGGCGGGGACGGCGCGCGGCCCGGTGATGGTCACGGAGCTCGGGGAGCTGGTCGTCGACGGGATCGCCCGGCTCCCCGACGGGCCCGCGTTCGCGCTGCGGGCGCTGCGCACCCGGGACCCGGCGCTGGCGGGCACCCTCGTCCACGCCCGCTTCGACCCGACGGCCCAGGGGTGGGGCGACCTCGTGCCGTACGCCGACCACGACCGGTGCCTGATCCCCTACCGCTCCCCGGCCCCCGTGCCGCCGCCGGGGGAGTGAGGTCCCGGCCGCGGCGCCCCGGTCCGGGCGAGGCGTCCCGCGGTCGCGCGCATCGCTCCCGGAATTCGGGGCAGCGGCCGGGAGAGAGGCGTCTCGCGGCCCCGGACGGCGGCCGCGGGCCCGGTACGACGCCCGGCGGAAGGAGCGATGGACGGTGAAACTGGACTTCCTGGAACCTGTCACGACCGGAAGGGGACCCTGGGCGAGCGTGTACGCCACGACCGGGCCGCCCGACGAGGCGGGCACGACCCGCCGGGAACTGTCCTGGCGCGAACTGTGCCGGTCCCTGGACGAACAGGGGGCGGACGCAGCCACGGTGGCGGCGGTGCGGGAGGCGCTGGAGGGCGCGGCGCCCGACGCCGAACCCCGCGCGCTCGCGCTCTTCGCGGCCGAGGGGCGGGTGGCGCTGGAGTGCCGGCTCGACCAGGCCCCGGCCCGCTCCGAGGCCACCTGGTCCGCCCTGCCGCACGTGGCGCCCCTGGTCGAACTGGGCGGTCAGGAACCGCCCTGCCTCGTCGCCCGCGTCGACCGGACCGGCGCCGACTTCGAGCTCCACGGCACCGGCCGGGCCGAGGACGCGGGCGGGGTCGAGGGCCGCGACTGGCCGCTGCACCGCCCGGCCGCGGGCGACTGGTCCGTCAAGCACTTCGAGGCGGCGGTCGAGAACACCTGGGAGGAGAACGCCCGGCTGATCGCCGACGAGATCGCCCGCACCTGCGAGGCGTCCGGCGCCGAGCTGGTCGTGCTGGCCGGCGGCGCCCGCGAGTGCCGTGCCGTGCGGGAGCGGCTCCCCGGGGAACTGCACGGGGTGACCTCGATCAGCGAGCACGGCGGCCGCGCGGAGGGGACCGACGACGCGCCGCTCATGGCCGACGTCCGGGCCGCCCGGATGGAGCACACGGCCCGCCGGACGGAGGCCGTCCTCGACCGCTTCCGGGCCGGGCGGAACGCCTCCGGCCGGCCCGACGCGGCCGTCGAGGGCGTGCCCGCCGTCACGGAGGCCGTGCAGGAGCACCGCGTCGACACGCTGCTGCTCACCGACGCCGGACCGGACCTGCACCGCGAGGTCTGGGTCGGGTCCGACCCCGCCCAGGTGGCCGCCCGGCGCTCCGACGCGCGGGCGCTCGGCGGGGAACCGGTCCGCCCGGCCCCCGCGGACGACGCCCTGCTGATCGGCACGGCGGCGGCCGGCGGCGAGGCGGTCCTGGTGCCCGGCGACGGCGCGGTGCCCGCCGGGGGCGTGGGCGCGCTGCTGCGGTGGCCCCGCGGCGAAGAGGAACGAGCGGCACAGCGCTGAGCGAGGAGGTGCGGAACCGTGCAGCGCGGCAGCAACCCGGTGGGCCCCCGCCGGGACGACGAGACGAAGCACGAACTGCAGGGCTACCTGAAGTCCGGACGGCCCACCCACACCGAGGACTTCCGCGACCCCGAACCGCCCGCCGACGACGACCCCGGGGCCTCGGCCCCGGCCGCGGACCCGGCCGTCGAGGTGGCCCGCCACCTCGACCGGGCGGCCTTCCCGGCGGACGCGCGGACCCTCGCCGCCGCGCTGGAGGCGGGACACGCCCCCGGCGCGCTGGTCGACGCGGTGCGGCGGCTGCCGGAGGACGGCCGGTACGCGTCCCCGGCCGAGGTGGCCCGCGCCCTCGACGACGGAGCAGGCACCGAGTGAAGGAGGTGGCGGTCATGCCCGATCCCCAGCAGCCCGAGGCCCGGCGCAGTGGCCGGGGCGGAGCGACCCCGCAGGAGAGCGGGGAGACCAAGGCCCGGGAGGCGCCGCGGGACGAGCGGAAGGCCCGGCCCCACGGGAGCGACAAGGGCCGCCGGGGCGGCGGCGAGGGAGGCGGCGTGCCTCCCTCGCAGCGCCCGGACCACCCGTGACCGCGAACCCGGCCGCGTGACCGTTCCCCCGGTCGCGTGACCGCGTCCCCGGCCGCGTACCGCCTCTCCGGCCGCGCGGCCGGGGACGGCTACGCGGCCGGGGCCGGTCCGAGGACGCGGTCGAGGTACGGGTTGGCGAGGACGCCGCCCGGGTCGAGCGCGTCGCGGAGGGCGACGAAGTCGTCGAACCGCTCGTAGCGGCCCCGGAGTTCGTCCGCCCCGAGGTCGTGCATCTTGCCCCAGTGCGGGCGTCCGCCGTACGAGCCGAGGATCTCCTGGCAGGCGTCGAAGTACCGCCGGTACGGCATCCGGTGGTACTGGTGGAAGGCGATGTAGCAGCTCTCCCGGCCCTGCGCGGTGGAGAGCCAGATGTCGTCGGCGGCGGTGAAGCGGACCTCCAGCGGGAAGGACACCGGCTCCCCGTGGGCGTCGATCCACCGCCGGATCTCCCGCAGCGCCTCGGCCGCCCGGTCCCGCGGGATCGCGAACTCGCCCTCGTGGAAGCGGACGTCGCGCACCGAGGCGAAGACCCGGTACGCGTGGTCGGTCCAGGTGCGGGACGACATGGCGCGCGCCGCGAAGCGGGTGATCGGCGGCACCAGGCGCGGCACGCGGGTGCCGAGCCGGTTCAGGGCCTCGAAGCCCGGCCCGCTGACGGCCTCGTCGATCCGCCGGGAGAGCGCGCCGACGGGGGAGAGGGGCGTGTCGCCGGGCAGCCGGCGGAACCGGCGGGTGAGCGCGGTCCCGCTGTGCGGGAACCAGAAGAACTCGAAGTGGTCGTTCTCATCGACGAGTTCGTCGATCCGCTCCAGCGTCTCGGCCACCGGCATGGACGCGTCGCGGGCGTGCAGGGCGTAGAGCGGGACGGTCTGGAGGGTGACCTTGGTGAGGACGCCGAGCGCCCCGAGGCCGACCCGGGCCGCGGCGAAGAGTTCGGGCCGCTCGGTCGCCGAACAGACCGTCACCGACCCGTCGGCGAGGACGAGTTCGAGCGCCCGCACCTGGGTGGCGATGCCGCCGAAGCGGACGCCGGAGCCGTGGGTGCCGGTGGAGATCGCGCCCGAGACCGTCTGCCGGTCGATGTCGCCCATGTTCTCCAGGGCGAGGCCGTGCGAGGCGAGCAGCGGGTTCAGCTTCCACAGCGGCATGCCCGCGCCGACGGTGACGAGCCCGGTCTCCGGGTCCACCGCGTCGACGGCGTCGAGCCGGTCGAGCCGGAGCTGGACGTCCGGGGCGACGGCGACGCCGCTGAAGGAGTGTCCGGAGCCGACCGCCTTGACCCGCAGCCCGTCCCGCACCGCGTCCTTCACGGCGGCGGCCACCTCCTCGGTGCGCGCCGGGCGCACCACCCGCCGGGGGCGGGCCTCCTCGTTCCCGGCCCAGTTGCGCCACACGCCGCCGTTCTCGCCGTTGCTCATGCCGGGCGTTCTCCCTTCGGGCCGGGCGGTCACCGCCGGCTCTCGCTGCCCGGAAGAGTGGACTTGGACGCCTGTCCAAGTCAAGGGTCCCGGAGGGTTGACTTGGACGGGCGTCCAAGAGACCGTGGCGGCGTCGCCACGGTTCCGAAGAGGTCCGCGCACGTCCCCGAAGAGGTCCACGAAAGGCCGCCCGCCATGGCAAGCGCCCGCCCCGACGCCGCAGCCGCCGCGCCCGCCCCGCGCCCCGCCGGCTTCGCCGACCTGGAGAAGGCGACCGCCGGCCTCCAGCCGCCCTTCGCCGTCGTCGACCTCGGCGCCCTGCGCGCCAACGCCGCCCAGATGGCCCGCCGGGCCGGCGGCAAGCCGATCCGCCTCGCCAGCAAGTCGCTCCGCTGCCGCGCCCTGATCGGCGAGGTCCTGGCCCTCCCCGGCTTCTCCGGGGTGCTCGCCTTCACCCTCCCCGAGGCCCTCTGGCTCGCCGCCCGCGACCCCGGCCTCGACGTCCTGGTCGGCTACCCCACCGCCGACACCGACGCGCTGCGCCGCCTCGCCGCCGACGAGTCCGCCGCCGCCCGCGTCACCGTCATGGCCGACTCCGCCGAACAGCTCGACCTGCTCACCGCGGCGATCGGCCCCTCCGGCCCGCCCGTCCGGGTCTGCCTCGACCTCGACGCCTCCCTCCGCCTGCTCGGCGGCCGCGTCCACCTCGGCATGCGCCGCTCGCCCGTCCACGCCCCCGGCGAGGCGGCCGCGCTGGCCCGCGCCGTCGTCGCCCGGCCCCGCCTGCGGCTGGTCGGCGTGATGGCGTACGAGGGGCAGATCGCCGGCGTCGGCGACGACCAGCCCGGCCAGGCCCGCCCGATGCGCACCGCCGTCCGCGCCGTCCAGCGGCTCTCCGCCCGCGAACTGCGCGCCCGCCGCGCCGCCGCCGTCCGCGCCGTCCGGGAGGTGGCCCCGCTGGAGTTCGTCAACGGCGGCGGCACCGGCAGCCTGGAGACCACCTCCGCCGAGCCCGCCGTCACCGAACTCGGCGCCGGCTCCGGGCTCTACGCCCCCGCCCTCTTCGACCACTACCGGGGCTTCCGCCCGCTGCCCGCCGCCTCCTTCGCGCTCGCCGTGGTCCGCCGCCCCGCCCCCGGCCACGTCACCGTCCTCGGCGGCGGCTGGACCGCCTCCGGCGCCCCCGGCCCGGACCGGCTCCCCGTCCCCGTCCACCCGGCGGGCCTGCGGATGCTCGCCGCCGAGGGCGCGGGCGAGGTGCAGACCCCGCTCGCCGGACCCGCCGCCGACACCCTCCGGATCGGCGACCGCGTCTGGTTCCGGCACGCCAAGGCGGGCGAGCTGTGCGAGCGCGTCGACACCCTCCACCTCGTCGAGCACGACCGGGTGGTGGACGCCGTCCCCACCTACCGCGGCGAGGGCATGGCCTTCCTGTAGGAGCCGCCGTCCGCCGGAGGCCGCCGCCCGTCCGCTGCGGTACGTTGACCGCGCCCGACGCCCGTCCCCGCCCCGAGGAGCCCGCCCATGCCCCGACTCTCCGCCGGTGAGCGCCGCGAGCAGCTGGCGGAGGCGGCGATCCGGGTCATGATCCGCGACGGGGTCGCCGAGACCACCACCCGGGCCGTGGTCACCGAGGCCGGGGTGCCGCTCGGCGCCTTCCACTACTGCTTCCGCTCCAAGGAGGAGCTGTTCCAGACCGTCATCGAGCGGATCATGGAGCGGAACCTCCCGCCGGCGGACCTCGTCCACCCCGGGGGCGCCACGCCCCACGAGGCGATCCGCGCCCTCCTCCGGGCCTACTGGGCGCAGGTCGTGGCCCGTCCGGACGAGCACCTGCTCACGTACGAGGTCACCCAGTACGCGCTGCGCCGGCCCGGCCTCGCCGACGTCGCCCGCCGCCAGTACCGGCACTACCTGGACGTGAACCGCGCCCACCTGGAGGCCATGGCCGAGGCGGCCGGCCTCGCCTGGACGGTGGACCTGCCGGTGCTCGCCCGGCACGGCCTCGGCGTCCTCGACGGCCTCACCCTCACCTGGCTGATCGACCGCGACGACGCCCAGGCCCTGGCCGCCCTGGACGAGTACGCCCGCTACCTCGCCTCGGTCGCCGTCCGCCGTCCCTGACCGCGGCGGCGGCGCGCGGACGCGGCGGGGTCAGCGGTCCTCGGTGACGGTCCGCGTCTCCTTGACGGTGTACGTGGCCGCCGGCTCCCGGGGCCCGTCGCCCGCCTTCATCTCCCGCGCCTCGGCCTTGAGGACGCGGGCCGCCTTGCCGGCGTTGCGGGCCAGCTCCGGCAGCTTCCTCGCGCCGACCACCAGGACGACGACGACCAGCAGGATCGCGATCTCGCTCAGACCGAACACGGGGACACTCCTGGCGGGGGACGGGACGGTGGTCGACCCGCGTCAATCTACAGGGACGTAGAAGAACCGGGTAGGGTCGCCCCCCGAACGATGACCGGCTCCCGGGTGGTCCGGACGAGCGGCCGGGGAAGAGCAGGGGGACGACGGATGAAGAAGCGGGACGCCGAGGGCGCGGAGCCCGCGCGCCGGCGCGGCCAGGGCGAGCTGGAGGTCCAGGTCCTCGCGGCGGTGCGCGCGGCCGGCCGGCCGGTCACCGCGGGCTGGGTGCGGGAACGGCTCGGCGGCACCCTCGCCTACACCACCGTCATCACCATCCTCACCCGCCTCCACGCCAAGGGGGCGGTGGCCCGCGAGCGCGCCGGCCGGTCCTTCGAGTGGACCGCCGTCGCCGACGAGGCCGGGCTCGCCGCGCTCCGCATGCGCAGGGTGCTGGACGGCGAGGGCGACCGGGAGGCCGTCCTCGCCCGCTTCGTCACCACCCTCCCGGCCGCCGACGAGCGCCTCCTGAGGGAGCTCCTGGCCCGCGCCGAGGAGGACGGCGAGGAGGACGGCGGGGAGGACGGGGCCGGAGGGGCGGGGGAGGGCTGACGCCGTGGGGTTCTTCGTCTTCCTGCCGCTGGTCCTGCCGCTGACCGCGTGGCCCGTCGCGCGCCTGGCCGAGCACCACCTCCACCCGCGCACCGCCACCCGGCTGCTCACCGCCGTCGCCGCCGTGCTCGCCGTGTGCAGCACGCTCTGCCTCGCCCTCCTCATGGTCGTCGGCACCGCCCAGCTGCCCGGCAACCCGCTGCCGGACGCCTGGTCGGACCCGGAGGTGCGGGCCGCCCTGCCGTACGACGAGGTCGCCGGCCGGGCGGCGATCCCCGCGCTGCTCGCGCTGGTCGCGGTCTGCGGCCGGACGCTGCTGCGCCACCGGCGGGTCCGCCGGCGGGCCGCCCGCGCCCTCGCCGGACTGCCCGACACCCCGGTCGCGGTCCTGCCGGACCCGGTCCCCTACGCGTACGCCCTCCCGGCCGCGCGCGGCTCCCGGGGGCGGGTCGTGGTCAGCCGCGGCATGCTCGCCCGGCTCGGGTCCGCCGAGCGGCGGGCCCTCTTCGCCCACGAGCGGGCCCATCTGACGGGCCGCCACGACCGGCTGCTGCTCGTCGCGCGGCTGGCCGCGGCGGCCCATCCCCTGCTGCGCCCGCTGCGGACGGCCGTCACGTACTCGGCCGAGCGCTGGGCGGACGAGGAGGCGGCGCTGCGGGTCGGGAGCCGGCGCGCGGTCGCGCGGGCCATCGGCCGGGCGGCCCTCGCCTCCGGCGGGGGGGGGGGGGGGCGGGGGCCGGGGGGGGGGGGGGCGCCGGGGGGGGGGGGCGCCCG
>NZ_JBEZUZ010000133.1:0-14782 GCF_040636735.1 Streptomyces sp. NPDC035033
ACCGGACCGACCCGGACCGGACCGGGGGGGGGGGGGCCCGCGCCCGCGACGGGGCGGAGGGCCGGAGGCAGTGCGGCCGCCGGCCCCGCCACGGGCCGGCGGTGCGCGAGGGGAGGAGTCCCGGACCCGTGCCCGGCCGGCGGTCGGGGTGGTCAGGCGCCGGCGGTTCCGGTGGCGAGGGCCCAGGCGGCCCAGCCGCCGAGGAGGTCGGAGACGTCACCGAATCCGCGGTGGCGCAGCAGGCTGGCGGCGACGGAGGAGCGGTGGCCGCCCGCGCAGTGCAGGACGAGGGGCCGGTCCGTGGGCAGCTCGCCGGTACGGGCGGGCAGTTCGCTCAGCGGGATGTGCAGCGCCCCGGGGACGGAGCCGTTCGCCTCGCGCTCGCCGCGGGTCCGCACGTCCACCACCAGGGGCGGGTTCTCCCCGGCCAGGGCCGTCTTGAGGCGTGCGGCGGTGAGGCGGCCGGCCGGGACGACCTCGTCGGCCATCAGCCGCAGGACGTCCTCGGGGTCGCGGACGTAGCCCACGACCCGGTCGAAGCCGACGCGGGCGAGGCGGGTGACGACCTCCTCCTCCCGGTGCGGCGGCGCCATCACCACCAGCTCCTCCGTCGGGTCCAGGACGGTGCCGGCCTGCTCGGCGAAGCGTCCGTCGGCCGGCACGTTCACCGCGCCCGCCAGATGCCCGGACGCGAACTCCTGCGGGTCGCGGGCGTCCACCACGACCGCTCCGCCGGCGCGGAGGCCGCCGAACTCGGCGAGCGCGAGCGGCCGGGCCGCGACGGTCGCGTCGTACAGGGAACGGTCCTTGCGGTTGAGGTCCGCGTCGTGGGCGAAGTAGCCCGGGGCCGCCGACTGGCCGGCGGTGACCAGCGCGACGAACTCCTCCCGGTCCATCGGGGCGCAGGCGTAGTTGGTCGCCCGCTGCTCCCCGATGGTGGAGGACCTCTCCGTCGACAGGTTCTTGCCGCAGGCCGAACCCGCGCCGTGGGCGGGGAAGACGCGGACCTCGTCCGGCAGGCCCATCAGCTTGTGCTGCACGCTGTCGTGCAGCATGGCGCCCAGCTCCTCGGCGGTCACGCCGGTGGAGGCGAGCAGGTCGGGCCGGCCGACGTCCCCGACGAACAGGGCGTCGCCGGTCAGGACCCCGTACGGGACCTCGTCGCCGGCGCGCTCGTACACCAGCACGCTGATCGACTCCGGGGTGTGTCCCGGCGTCTCCATGACCTCCAGGACGACCTCGCCGAGGGGGATCCGCTCGCCCTCGGCGAGGTGCCGGACCGGGTACTCGGTCTCCGCCCGCGCGCCGTAGCCGATCCACGCGCCCGTCTCGTCGGCCATCTCCAGGTGCCCGGCGACGAAGTCGGCGTGGAAGTGGGTGTTGATCACGCCGACGACGGTGAAGCCGTGCGCCCGCGCGTCGGCCAGGTACTCGGCGACGTCCCGGCGCGGGTCGACGACCACGGCCTGCCCGGTGGTCTCGTCGGCGATCAGGTACGAGGCGTGGGACAGGCAGTCGAGGTAGTACTGGGCGAAGAACACGGCGGAGCCTCCCGCGAGCGAATGGATACCCCCCTGGGTATTTCTGCCACCGACCGTACGGGCCTCCCGCGCGCCTCGTCAAATACCCCCCTGGGTATTTCGGGTCACAGGCCGGGGGCGTGGGGGATCCGGGGCGGGGCGTCCCGACCCGCACGGGAGGAGCGAGGAGGAACGAGAAAGAGGCACCGCCGGTCTCCCGGCGGTGCCTCTCGCCCCGTGTACCCCCTCCGCGGGGCGCCACGCCCCGGGGGTGTCCGGTCAAGGCTCGTGACCGTGCGCGGCCACCGCGAAGGTCTGGGAGATGAGCACCTGTTCCGCCCGCTGCTGGAGCCGGGTCGCGAGCCCGCGCAGCCGTGCCCCCTCGGCGGCGGGGATCGACAGCGCCACGGCGGCGGTCTCCGCCCCCACGGTGATCGGCACCGCCGCGCAGGCGGCCCCGAGCGCGTACTCCTGGTGCTCCAGGACCGGCAGCCGCCGCCGCATGCCCGCGAGGCGCCGCTCGAAGTCGCGCCGCGTGCCGGCCGTGTGCGCGGTGAGCGCCGTCACGGGGTGGCGGCTCAGGTGGTCGCCGCGCTGGTCCGGCTCCAGTTGGAGCAGCAGGCTCTGGCCGGCGGCGTGGGCGTGCGCCGTGGTCCGGAAGTCGGCCCACTCCTCGACCGGCGGACGCGCCGGATTGTCCGAGACCGCCCCGACCTCCACCTCGCCGCTCCGGTACTGGACGAAGTACACCGCCGCGTCCAGCTCCCGGCTCAGCGCGTCCACCCAGGCCTGGAGCCCCAGCGCCGGCTCGTGGGGGGCGCGGGGTCCGGTGTTCCGGCGCAGCGGCGTGACGAGCGTGTAGGTGCCGCTGTCGTTGCGGACCAGTCCTTCGTGGACCAGGGTCCGCAGCAGGTGATAGGCCGTCGGCAGCGGCAGGACGGCCTCACGGGCCAGCTGCTTGGCGCTGCCCGTGCCGCCGCGGCGCTCCAGCTCGTCCAGCAGTCGTACGGCCCGGCGCACCGACTGGATCAGGGTCGGTGCCGAGCCGCTCTCCCCCTCGCGATGTGGCATGCGTGTCCTTTCGAGAACGCGCGGAGCACTGTGCTCCAGGTCCATGATCGGACAGTGAACACCGAATCACATACCGTCAGGTAACCGGGGTGTCGGAACCGGCGGCGCGGGCCGTGCGTGGTGCACTTCGGAAACGATCACCGTCGAAAGGACGTTCGTGCACGCCCAGAACCCCGGCACCTCCCGCCGGACCGCACTCGCCCTCGGCGCCGGTACGGCGCTGGCCGCCGCCCTCGGTCTCGCCGGCGCGGGAACCGCCCACGCCTCGACGGGCGCCGCCCCCACCGGAAACCCCGCCGGCGACGGGGCCTTCGCCCGGCTCCGCGCCCTGGAGGAGCGGTACGGCGCCCGCCTCGGCGTCTACGCCCACGACGTGCGCACCGGCCGCACGATCTCCCACCGGGACCGCGAACGCTTCCCGATGTGCTCGGTCTTCAAGACCCTCGCCGCCGCGGCCGTCCTGCGCGACCTCGACCACGACGGCACCTTCCTCGCCCGCCGCGTCCACTACACGGCGGCCTACGTCGGGCGCTCCGGCTGGTCGCCGGTGACCGAGGACGCCGAGAACATCGCGCGGGGCATGACGGTCGCCGAACTCTGCGACGCCGCCATCCGCTTCAGCGACAACACCGCCGCCAACCTGCTCCTGCGCGAGCTGGGCGGCCCCACCGCGATCACCCGCTTCGCCCGCTCGATCGGCGACCCCGTCACCCGGCTCGACCGCTGGGAGCCGGAGCTCAACAGCGCCGAGCCCTGGCGGATCACCGACACCACCGCCCCGCGCGCCATCGCCCGCACCTACGGCAGGCTCGTCCTCGGCCGCGCCCTGGACCCCGCCGACCGCGCCCTCCTCACCGACTGGCTGCTCCGCAACACCACCAGTGAGACCCGGTTCCGCAAGGGCCTGCCGGCGGACTGGACCGTCGCCGACAAGACCGGCGGCGGGAAGTACGGCGGCAACAACGACGTCGGCGTCGTCTGGCCGCCGGACGGCGGCCCGATCCTCCTCGCCGTCCTGACCACCCGTCCGGACCCGGAGGCCGAGGGCATCGACGAACTGGTGGCCGCCGCCGCGGAGATCGTCGCCGACGAACTGCGCTAGCGGCGCCGGGGGGTCGTGCGCGGGCGCGTTCCGCCGCGCGCGGCCCCTCGCCGTCGTCCGGTCCGGCGCTTCGGCGGGGAGCGGGCGGGGCACGCTCCCGGTGCCGACGGGGAGGAGGCGGTTCCGCCCGGCGCGCCGGGCGCCGTCCGTCCGACCCGTCGGGCGTGTGTCCGCGCGCGAGGCGGACACCGAGGAACCGAGGTGAGGACCCGCGTTGACGACCGACCGTTACGGCAACACCCTGCACGACTGCACCCCCGAAGGGGCCGGCCACCTGGACCGGGCCCTGGAGGCCCTGCTCTTCTTCCGGCCCGAGGTGTCCCCGGCCGTCGAGGACGCCCTCGCGGCGAGCCCCGGATCGCCCGACGCCCAGGCGTTCGCCGCCTATCTGGGGGTGCTCGGCACCGAGCACACCGCCGCCGCCGCGGCCGGGGCGCGCTTCGCGCGCTACCTGGCCGGCCGGGACGCCGACGCGCTGCCCGCCCGCGAGCGGCTCCACCTGGCCGCCGCCGGAGCCTGCCTCGCCGGCGACCTGCACGGGGCGGGCGACCTCCTGGAGGAGCTGAGCCTCGCGTACCCGAGGGACGTGCTCGCGCTCTTCGCCGGGCACCAGCTGGACTTCCTCACCGGTGACGCCGTCCGGCTGCGGGACCGGATCGGCGGCGCCCTGTCGGCCTGGGGGGAGGCCGACGAGCACCGGGGACCGCTGCTCGGCATGTACGCCTTCGGCCTGGAGGAGTCGGGGCACTACCGGCGCGCGGAGGAGACCGGGCTGGCGGCGGTGGAACGGCACCCGAGGGACGTGTGGGCCGTGCACGCCGTCGCCCACACGTACGAGATGCAGGGCAGGATCACCGAGGGCGTCGCCTTCCTCGACGCCCGCGCGGCGGACTGGACGCGCGGCAACTACCTGACCGTGCACAACTGGTGGCACTACGCCCTGTACGCCCTGGAGGCGGGTGCCGAGGAGACCGCGCTGCGCGTCTACGACGCGGCCGTCCACCACGAGGAGTCGGCGGGGCTCGCCATGGAACTCCTCGACGCCGCCGCGCTGTTGTGGCGGCTGCGGCTGGCCGGCCGGGAGGAGCCGGAGCGCTGGGCGCGGCTCGCCGACGCCTGGGCCGAGCGGGCCGACCCGCCGTTCTACGCCTTCAACGACGCCCACGCGGTGATGGCGTACGTGGGGGCCGGCCGGATCGCGCGGGCCGAGGCGCTGGTGGCCGACCGGCGGCGGTGGCTGGACGAGCACGCCGGGGACCGGCGGCCCCCGTCCAACCTCGCCATGACGGCGGAGGTCGGGCTGCCGGTCTGCGAGGCGCTGCTGGCGCAGGGCCGCGGCGACCACGCCGCCGTGGTGGAGCTGCTGTGGCCGCTGCGGCGCCGGCTCCAGGTCTTCGGCGGCAGCCACGCCCAACGGGACGCCGTCCAGCGGACCTTGCTGGAGTCCGCGCTCGCCGCGGGGGACCACGACCGGGCCCGGCTGCTGCTGAGCGAGCGGGACGGGCTGCGCCCGGACAGCCCGTACACCTGGCTGGGCCGGGCCCGGCTGGCCGACGCGATCGGTGACGCGGCCTTCGCGGCGGTGGCGCGGGAGCGGGCGGAGGGCGCGGTGAAGGGGCCGCGGCCGACGGCGCCCGGACTCGGAGCCGTACCGAACTCGCCGTGCTGACCTGCCCGTTCGGCCCCGGATGAGGGGGGCCGGGCGTCCGTCTCCCCTCGTTCTCCCGTGGAGGCGGGCGCCCGGGCGTCGCAACTGACCCGCGCAGAGGGGTTGTCAGTGCAATTTCACATTACTATGTTACAGCTCGCGCGGTGGACGGCCGTCTCTGCGTCAACTCCCGTTCAGGTCCCGCCGATCGGCCGCGCGAACCCCCCTCATCCCCACCCTCTCCAGGAGACCTCGTGTCCCAGCACAGAGTCGTGCGCTCCTCCCTCCTCGCCGCCGCGATCGCGGTGGCCCTGGTGGCCTCCGCGGGGCAGGCCGTGACCCGGGCCGCCGAGGCGCCCGCGCCGCGCGCCGCCGGCTCCGCCCTGCCCGGCGCCTTCGCGCCCGTCGCCGAGCCGAACCCCTTCGACGAGGTGGAACGATTCGCCGACGCCCGGTCGGCCGAGCCCGCTCCGGCCCCCGCCCCCGGCGGCACCGGCGACACCCGGGCCCGCGTCCCCGGCCGGGCCGAGAAGGGCGCCGAGAGCAAGGCCGAGCAGCAGGCCGCCCCCGCCGCCGCCACCCTCGTGGCCGGCGTCCCGTGCACCCTGGACGGGATCACCGGGCTCTCCCCGGCCGCCTTCGCCGACTTCCTCGCGGACCCCGCCGTCACCGCCGACGGCTGTCTGAACGGCCTGATCTGGACCTGGGACGCGCGCCTCGCCCGGGTGATGTCCGACGCCCACGTGCAGGCCGTCGCCCAGCGCGTATCCGCCCTGGCCGCCGCCCACGACGGCCGCAACTCCTCCCACCTGGAGGAGATGTTCACCTATCTCCACGCGGTCGCCTACCACGACTTCTCGCGCCCCGAGATCGACATCACCGACGCCCCGACCGTCGACGCCGTCCGCCGCGCCATCGCCGCCTTCGGCTCCGCCGCCCGCACCTTCGACGTCACCGCGTCCAACGCCCGCACCCTCCGCGAGGCCCTGTACGCCGGCAGCGCCCCCGGTCTGCGCCACCACCAGCTCGGCCTCATCACCAAGGTGCTCGCCATCATGGACCCGGCACACCCCGCCACGAACCAGGACCCCACCTGGGCCGGCGCCGCGCTCGCCGGACTCTCCGTCAACTACCTGGGCGTCTACTCCGGCAACCGGGACACCGCCTTCCACGCCGCCGTCGCCGCCGACCCGGCCTACCGCGCCGCCTTCAAGGCGTTCGCCGGCCACACCCACCTCAAGGGCACCGCCAACGCCTGGGTCGTCCGCGACGCGCTGAGCGAGTACGGCCGCTTCGGCGAGGTCGCGGGCCTGCGGAACGGGATCGTCGCCGACCTCGGCGCGCTGATCGGCCCCGTCGAGTCCGCCTGGGGCTCCGGCAGCCAGCCCTGGGCCAAGATCGTGTCCTGGCTGAACTTCTACGACGCCTGCGCCCCGTACGGCGTCTGCAAGGCCGACATCGAGGCCCGCATCTTCCCGTACACGTACACCTACGACACCGGGACCGGCGCCGCCCTCAAGGTCCGCACCGGCCTCGACCGGGCCACCGTCGACCAGCTCTACTACGCGAGCAAGCAGGTCAAGGCGCAGTTCCACCGGGTGGTCGGCAGCGACCGGCCGCTGGCCGGCGACCCCAACACCACCCTGAACATCGTCCTGTACGGCTCGCGGGCCGACTACGAGAACTACCACCCGATCATCACCGGGTACGACACCGACAACGGCGGCATCTACATCGAGAACGGCGCCACCTTCTACACCTACCAGCGCCGCGTCCCGCAGGACTCCTCGCTCACCCTGGAGGAGCTGTTCCGCCACGAGTACACCCACTACCTCAACGGCCGCTTCGCCGTCCCCGGCTTCTTCGGCCAGGGCCCCTGGTACCAGGGCGACCGGACCACCTTCATGGACGAGGGCACCGCCGAGTTCTTCGACGGCGCCACCCGCGACGACGGCATCGCCGTCCGCAAGTCCCTGGTCCGCGGCGTCATCGACGACACCGCGGGCGGCGGTCCCCGGATGACCGTGCGGCAGATCCTGCACGCCACCTACGACGGCGACGGCTTCCGCTTCTACGCCTACGCGGGCACCTTCTTTGAGTTCCTGTGGACCGAACGCCCCTCGCTCATACGCGAGATGTACACCCGGCTGCGCGCCGACGACGTGGCCGGCTACGACGCCTGGCGGGAGCGGCTGAGCTCCGACGCCGCGCTCCAGCAGGCGTACGACCGCTTCCTGGACGCGCAGATCGCCCAGGTCGACCGGCTGTTCGTGCCGAACACCACGTACGTCCCCGACGCGCAGCTCACGTACTCGACCGTCGCCGGGGTGAAGGCGGCGTTCGCGAACGCCACGTACAACACCCCGGACTGCGTCGAGAGCGGCGAGCCCGGCAAGCGCCGCTTCGTCTGCACCGGCCGGATCACCGCCAACCTCTCGAACGCGGCCAGCGACGACCAGAACTTCAAGGACATGTCCGAGACGGTCGACTACTTCCTCCTCGACCGCGCGGGCGCGGCGCTGAACAACCTCGCCGACATGAACTGCGGCTTCGGGCCGGTCGAGATCTGGTCCAACCGGGTCGCCGGCACCTCGGACTTCCGCTGTGAAGGCCCGCTGCGCAGCTGACGGCCGGTCCGCCGTGCCCAGGGGCCGGAACCCCTGGGCACCCTCAGAAGAATGTGACATATTACTGCCGTGCCCAAGAGACACTCCCCGGACGTCGTGATCATCGGCGCGGGCGTCGTCGGCGCCGCGTGCGCCTACTACGCGGCCCGCTCCGGACTCACCGTCGCCGTGGTCGACCGCGGTCCCGTCGCGGGCGGCACCACCGGCGCCGGGGAAGGCAACCTGCTCGTCTCCGACAAGGAGGCGGGCCCCGAGCTCGACCTCGCGCTGCTGTCCACGAGACTCTGGCGCGACCTCTCCGCCACACTCCCGCCGGAGACCGAGTACGAGCCCAAGGGCGGGCTCGTCGTGGCGCCCGACGAGCCCGCCCTCCAGGCCCTCCGCACCTTCGCGGAGGGCCAGCGGAAGGCCGGCGTCACCGCCGCCGAACTCCCCGCCGACCGGCTCGCCGACCTCGAACCCCACCTCGCGCCCGGCCTCGCCGGCGGCTTCCACTACCCGCAGGACGCCCAGGTCCAGCCCGCCCAGGCGGCCGCCCGGCTGCTCGCCGCCTCCGGCGCCGCGCTCCACCTCGGCGAGGAGGTCACCGCCGTCCTCCGCGACCCGGCCGGCGCGGTCCGGGGCGTGCGCACCGCCCGCCGCGAACTCCTCGCCCCCGCCGTCGTCAACGCCGCCGGCACCTGGGGCGGCGAGGTCGCCCGGCTCGCCGGCGTCCCCCTCCCGGTCCTGCCCCGCCGCGGCTTCGTCCTCGTCACCGAACCCCTCCCGAGGGTCGTCCGGCACAAGGTCTACGCCGCCGACTACATCGCCGACGTCGCCAGCGGCTCCGCCGCCCTCCAGTCCTCCGCCGTCGTCGAGGGCACCCCCGCCGGGCCCGTCCTCATCGGCGCCACCCGCGAACGCGTCGGCTTCGACCGCTCGCTCTCCACCGAGGCCCTGCGCCGGCTCGCCGCCCAGGCCGCCGCCCTCTTCCCGGTCCTCGCCGGCGTCCAGGTCCTCCGCGCCTACCACGGCTTCCGCCCCTACCTCCCCGACCACCTCCCGGCGATCGGACCCGACCCGCGCGTCCCCGGCCTCCACCACGCCTGCGGCCACGAAGGCGCGGGCATCGGCCTCGCCCCCGCCACCGGCGCGCTCGTCGCCGCCGCCCTCACCGGCGCCGCACCACCGCTCGACCCCTCGCCGTTCCGCCCCGAGCGCGCCTTCGGGCCCGTGGACACCCCTCTCCAGGAGCAGAGTTGAGCCCCCGCACCCCGCGCGCCCTCGTCGGGGGCGCGCCCCAGGAGACCTTCGCCTTCCGCTTCGACGGGCGGGAGATCCCGGCCGCCGCCGGGCAGACCGTGGCCGCCGCCCTCTGGGACGCGGGCGTCCTCGCCTGGCGCACCACCCGGCACGGCGGCGAACCCCGCGGCGCCTTCTGCGGGATCGGCCAGTGCTTCGACTGCCTCGTCACCGTCGACGGCACCCCCAACCGCCGTGCCTGCCTCGTCCCCGCCCGCCCCGGCGGCCTCGTCACCAGCCAGGAGGGAACCGGCCGTGACGACCTCGCCGTCTGACCCCGCCGCCCGCGCCGACCTCGCGATCGTCGGCGCCGGTCCCGCCGGGCTCGCCGCCGCCGTCACCGCCGCCGCGCTCGGCCTCGCCGTCACCCTGCTCGACGCGGGCGCCCGACCCGGCGGCCAGTACTACCGCCACCCCGACCCGGCCCTCGGCGCCGCCCGCCCCCAGGCCCTGCACCACGACTGGGCCGCCTTCGCCGGCCGCGAGGCCGAGCTGCGCGCGTACGAACGAGCGGGCCGCGTACGGTATCTGGCGCTCCATCAGGTCTGGAGCGTCACCGGCTCCGGCACCGACTGGACCGTCCGTTCCCGCACCGACGACACGGCGGGGGAGCCCGTCCGGGCCCGCGCCGTGCTGCTCGCCACCGGGGCGTACGAGCGGCACCTGCCCTTCCCCGGCTGGACGCTGCCCGGCGTCGTCGGCGCCGGGGGAGCGCAGGCCATGCTCAAGAGCGGGCTCGTACTGCCGGGGCGCCGGGTCGTCGTCGCGGGCAGCGGCCCCCTGCTGCTCGCCGTCGCCGCCTCCCTGGCCGCCGCGGGCGCCCGGGTGCCCGCCGTCGTCGAGGCCGGCGGGTACGGCGGGTACGCCCGCCGCCCCGGCGCGCTGCTGCGCAACCCGGCCAAGCTCGCCGAAGCAGCGCTCCACGGCGGGGCGTTGCTGTGCCACCGGGTCCGCCCGCTGCTCCGGCACGCCGTCGTCGAGGCGCACGGCACCGACCGGGTCGAGGCCGTCACCGTCGCCCGGCTCGACCGGGACTGGCGGCCCGTCCCCGGCACCGGCCGCCGCGTCCCCTGCGACGCGCTCGCCGTCGGCCACGGCCTCGTCCCCGAACTCTCCCTCGCCACCGCCCTCGGCTGCGCCACCCGCGCCGCCGCCGACGGCACCGTCGCCCTCGTCCTCACCCCCGGCCTGCGCACCTCGGTGCCCGGCGTCTGGGCGGCGGGCGAGACCGGCGGCGTCGGCGGTGCCCAACTGGCCCTGACCGAAGGGGAGATCGCGGCCCACTCGATCGCCGGACGGGCCGTCCCGGCCGCCCTCGTCCGGCGCCGCGCGCGGCTGCGGGCCTTCGCCGACGCCATGGGCGCCGCGCACCGGCCCGGCACGGGCTGGACCGGCTGGCTCCGGGAGGAGACCGCCGTCTGCCGCTGCGAGGAGGTGCCCGCCGGCCGCGTCCGCGAGGCGGTGGAGGAGCTGGGCGCCACCGACGCGCGCACGGTCAAGCTGCTGACGCGGGCCGGGATGGGCTGGTGCCAGGGCCGGATGTGCGGCCCGGCCGTGGCCGCGCTGGCGGGCGGCGCGCCCGTGCCCGACCGGCGCCCGCTGGCCTGCCCCGTACGCCTGGGAGACCTCGCCGAACTCCCCGCCGAGTAGCCCCTTCTCGCGGCGGCAGCCCTCTTGTGGCCGTCGTACGCCCCTCAATAAAATGTCACACACTACAAAGGAGTACGTCACCATGACCGACACCCGCACCCGCCCCTGGCACGGCATCATGGTCGCCACCGCCCTGCCGCTCCGCGCCGACCTCTCCGTCGACCTCGACGCCTACGCCGAGCACGTCCGGTGGCTCCTCGCCCACGGCTGCGACGGCGTCGTCCCCAACGGCTCGCTGGGCGAGTACCAGACCCTCACCGACGCCGAGCGCGCCGCGGTCGTCCGCACCGCCGTCGAGGCCGCGGGCGACGGCTCCCGCGTCATGCCCGGCGTCGCCGCCTACGGCTCCGCCGAGTCCCGCCGCTGGGCCGAGCAGGCCGCCGAGGCCGGCGCCGGCTCCGTCCTCCTCCTGCCGCCCAACGCCTACCGCGCCGACGAGGAGGCCGTCCGCGCCCACTACGCCGAGGTCGCGAAGGCCGGGCTGCCGGTCGTCGCCTACAACAACCCCGTCGACACCAAGGTCGACCTCACCCCGGCCCTCCTCGCCCGCCTCCACGCCGACGGCACGATCGTCGCCGTCAAGGAGTTCAGCGGCGACGTCCGCCGCGCCTACGAGATCGCCGAACTCGCCCCCGGGCTCGACCTCCTCGTCGGCGCCGACGACGTCCTCCTCGAACTCGCCCTCGCCGGCGCCGTCGGCTGGATCGCCGGCTACCCCAACGCCCTGCCCGAGTCCGCCGCCACCCTCTACCGCGCCGCCGTCGCCGGCGACCTCGCCACCGCGCTGCCGCTCTACAAGGCCCTGCACTCCCTCTACCGCTGGGACTCCAAGACCGAGTTCGTCCAGGCCATCAAGCTCTCCATGGACCTCGCCGGGCGCCCCGGAGGCCCCACCCGCCCGCCGCGCCTGCCGCTCACCGGCGCCGCCGAGGCCGCCGTCCGCGCCGCCACCGAGAAGGCCCTGGCCGAAGGACTCCGCTGACCGGAAGGGGAAGGACAGCCCATGCGCACCCGA
This sequence comes from Streptomyces sp. NPDC035033, assembly GCF_040636735.1. NCBI lineage: Bacteria > Bacillati > Actinomycetota > Actinomycetes > Kitasatosporales > Streptomycetaceae > Streptomyces > Streptomyces sp. NPDC035033. Next base: position 11,915 of record NZ_JBEZUZ010000133.1, read on the forward strand.
CACGTCTACCACGCGGTCGACTCCCACACCGAGGGCATGCCCACCCGGGTGATCACCGGCGGAGCGGGGGTGATCCCCGGCGCCACCATGGCCGAGAAGCGCCTCCACTTCATGGAGCACCGCGACTCCCTGCGCACCCTGCTCATGTACGAACCGCGCGGCCACGCCGCCATGAGCGGCGCGATCCTCCAGCCCGCCACCCGCCCCGACGCCGACTACGGCGTCCTCTTCGTCGAGGTCTCCGGCCTGCTCCCGATGTGCGGCCACGGCACCATCGGCGTCGCCACCGTCCTCGTCGAGACCGGCATGGTCCCGGTCACCGAACCCGTCACCACCGTCCGCCTCGACACCCCGGCCGGCCTCGTCTCCGCCGATGTCCGCGTCGAGGACGGCGCCGCCCGCTCCGTCACCCTCACCAACGTCCCCGCCTTCAGCGTCGGCCTCGACCTCAAGACCGAGGTCCCCGGGTACGGCACCGTCACCTACGACCTCGCCTACGGCGGCAACTTCTACGCCTTCGTCGAACTCGACGCCCTCGGCCTGCCCTTCGACCGCGCCCGCAAGCAGGAGCTGCTCACCGCCGGCCTGGCGATCATGGACGCGATCAACGCGGGCGACGACCGGCCCGTCCACCCCGAGGACCCGGCCGTCGCCGGCGTCAAGCACGTCTACCTCGCCGCCCCCGGCTCCGACGCCCGCCGCTCCCGGCACGCCATGGCCATCCACCCCGGCTGGTTCGACCGCTCGCCGTGCGGCACCGGCACCAGCGCCCGCATGGCCCAGCTGCACGCCCGCGGACGGCTCGCCCTGCACACCGACTTCGTCAACGAGTCCTTCATCGGCACCGAGTTCACCGGCCGGCTCGTCGCCGGGACCACCGTCGGCGGCCGGCCCGCCGTCGTCCCCACCGTCACCGGACGGGCCTGGATCACCGGCACCGCCCAGTACTTCCTCGACCCCACCGACCCCTTCCCCGCCGGCTTCCTGCTGTGACCGCCCTCCCCGCGGACGGGATCCGCGTCACCGACTACCACACCGCCGGCGAGCCCTTCCGGATCGTCGCCGACGGCCTGCCGCCCGCCCCCGGCGACACCGTCGCCGAACGCTGCGCCACCGCCGTCGGCCCCGGCGGCTCCGGCACCGCCCCCCGCCCCGGCCCCCTGGACGCGCTGCGCCGCTTCCTCGTCCAGGAACCGCGCGGCCACGCCGGCATGTACGGCGGGTTCGTCGTCCCGCCCGACGACGACGGCGCACACCTCGGCGTCCTCTTCTGGCACAAGGACGGCTTCTCCACCGCCTGCGGCCACGGCACCATCGCGCTCGCCGCCTGGGCCGTCGACACCGGCCGCGTCCCGGCCGGCGAGGACGACCGGGACGTCCCGGTCCGGATCGACGTGCCCTCCGGACGGGTCACCGCCACCGTCCACCGGGCGGCCGGCCGGACCACCGGCGTCACCTTCCGCAACGTGCCCGCCCGGGTCACCGCCCGCAAGGTGCCCGTCGCCACCGGCCTCGGCGTCGTCGAGGCCGACCTCGCCCACGCCGGCGCCTGCTACGCCTCCGTCCCCGCCCGCGACCTCGGCCTGACGGTCGACCGGGCCTCCCTGCCCGAACTCGCCCGGGCGGGGCGGGAGATCCGCGCCGCGCTCGCCGGCCACCCCGCCACCTGGCACCCCGACGGGCCGCTGCTCTCCGGGGTGTACGGCGTGATCCTCCACGAGGAGCTGCCCGACGCCCCCGGAGGGCCGCGTCAGCGGAACGTCACCGTCTTCGCCGACGGCCAGATCGACCGCTCCCCGTGCGGCTCCGGGACCTCCGCCCGAATCGCCCTCCTCGTCGGCGAGGGCCGCCTGGAGGAGGGGCGGGTGCTCACCCACGAGTCCGTCGCCGGCACGGTCCTCACCGGCCGCGCCGTCCCCGGCGGCGACCCCGTGACGGGGCTCGTCACCGAGGTCACCGGCACCGCCCACCGCACCGGCGAGGCGCACTTCACGCTCGACCCGGACGACGCCCTCGGCGCGGGGTTCCTGCTGTGACCGCTCCACCGGCCCGACCCGGGTGAGAAACGTGACATTGTACGCTGGGCGCCTGCGGATTCTCGGAGGAACGGCGTGGGTGACCTGAAGCAGCACAGTCTCATCAAGGCCCAGGAGCGGCTTCGCGACCAGGTGGGCCACGCGCTGCGCGCGGCCCTCACGGCCGGTGAGCTCAAGCCCGGGACCGTCTACTCGGCCCCCGGGCTCGCGGCCGAACTCGGCGTCTCGGCCACCCCGGTGCGCGAGGCCATGCTCGACCTGGCCCGCGAGGGCCTGGTCGAACCGGTCCGCAACAAGGGCTTCCGGATCACCGAGGTCAGCGAGCGCGAGCTCGACCAGTGCACCGAACTGCGCATGCTCATCGAGGTGCCCACGGTCGGCCGGGTCACCGAGACCGCGACGGCGGAGGAGCTGGAGGCGCTGCGCCCGCTGGCCGAGGAGATCGTCGTCAACGCCCGCGCGCACGACCTCATCGGCTATCTGGAGGCCGACCGGCAGTTCCACCTCGCCCTCCTCGGCCTGTCCGGGAACGACCGGCTGGTGGAGACCGTGGGCGACCTGCGCAAGCGGTCCCGGCTCTACGGCCTGACCGGCCTGGACGAGGCGGGCAAGCTCGTCTCCTCCGCCGAGGAGCACGTCGAACTGCTCGACCTCATGATCGCCCGCGACCGGGCGGGCGCCGAGGCGTGCATGATGCGCCACCTCGGCCACGTCCGCTCGCTCTGGGCCGAGGCCCGGGACGAGCCGGTCGAGCCGGCGGCCGGCGCGCTGCGTCCCGTACGCAAGAACTGACCGCACGACGCGAACGGCGCGCCGCACCCCGCGAGGGGGC
>NZ_JBEZUZ010000134.1:0-14659 GCF_040636735.1 Streptomyces sp. NPDC035033
CAGGAGTCGTCCTCCGAGTCCACCAACCTGAGCGCCGCGCTCGTCCTGTGGGGCTCCGCCACCGGCGACACCGGCCTGCGCGCCCCGGGCCCCGCCATGCCCTCCGACCGGGAGGTCCCGCACCGCGGGACCCCCACCCGCACCCACGTCCCGTCACCCGAAGGTGGTTCGTACGCGATGAAGGAAGAACACATACCGGGAGCACCAGTACCGTCCGGCTTCCCCGGGCCCGGCCGCCCGGTGACGTTCGCCCGCCGACCGCTCGCCCTCACCCTCCTCGGCCCGCTCGACATCCGCGTGCACGGCAGATCCGCCCTGCCCCGCGCGGCCAAGCAGCGGCAGATCTTCGCCCTGCTGGCGGTCCAGGGCAACCGGATCGTCTCCACCGACACCCTGATCGAGGAACTCTGGGACGGCCGCCCGCCGGCCTCCGCCCGCACCGCGCTGCAGACCTACATCGGCCAGATGCGGCAGAGCCTCGCGGACCTGCGCGGCGTGGACCGCCGCACGGTGGCCGCCGACCTCCTGGTGACCGAGGAGAACGGCTACGTCCTGAGGACCGACCCCCAGGACCTCGACCTCCACCACTTCAAGTCGAAACTGTGCGCGGGCACCGCCCTGCTCAACGAGGGACGCCCGCACGAGGCCCACCCCCTCCTCAGGGACGCCCTCGACCTGTGGCACGGCCGCCCCATGGAGAACGTCCGCACCGGCTCCGTCCTCGGCGCCTACGCCCACCACCTCGAAGGACTGCGGCTCTCCGCCGCCGAGCACCTCGCCCGCGTCCGGATCGAGCTCGGCGCCTACCACGAGGCCCAGAGCGGGCTGAGCGAACTGTGCGCGCAGTACCCGCTGAACGAGGAACTGCAGGCGCTGCGGATGACGGCCCTGTGCGGCTGCGGCCGCCGCGACGCCGCCCTCGACTCCTACCTCCTGTTCCGGCAGCGCATCCTCGACACCCTCGGCATGGACCCCTCGCCGCACCTGGTCGACCTCCAGCGCTCCATTCTCAGCGGCCACCGCCCGCTGACCGCCGCGGCCGCCTGACCGCCGCCCGCGACCCGCGCCGGTCGCGCGTTCTTTCCCAAGTCGGCGTTGCCGCCGCCCCGCCGGACGACGGACAGTGAAGTCCCGTCGCGCACCGGGCCGTTCCCGCTTCCGCAGAGTCCGCCTTGAGTCGGGTGTGAGCCCCTGCCGGAAGGCTGACGTGCCGTCCACGAACTCCGCCGGCGCGCGCCCGATCCGGCCCGCGACGGCCAGTCGCACCCCACCGATGGAGCCCCGATGAGTCTGAACGTGCCAGGCCGGCCGGCCCGGCAAGCCCCTCCCGCGCTCGTGCTCGCAGCCGTCTGCGCGGCTGTGCTCGTGCTTCCGGCCTCACTCACCGGCGCCTCGGTGGCGCTGCCCGACATCAGCGCCGAACTGGACGCCGGATACGGCCCGCTCCAGTGGGTCGTCAACGCGTACAACGTGACCTTCGCGACCTTCATGCTGGCCTCGGGCGGCGTCGCCGACCTGATCGGCCGGCGCAAGGTCTTCGTCTTCGGCACCGTCGTCTTCGGCGCCTGCTCGCTGGTCAGCGCCCTCGCCTCCGACATCTACCTGCTGGACGTCATGCGCGGCCTGTCCGGCCTGGGCGCCGCCGCGATGCTCACCTCCGGCAGCGCGATGCTCGCCACCGTCTTCCAGGGCGCCGCCCTCGGCCGGGCGTTCGCGCTCTTCGGCACCGCCGCGGGCGCCGGCCTGGCCCTCGGCCCCACCACCGCCGGCTGGCTGGTCGGGGCGTTCGGCTGGCGCGGCGTCTTCCTCTCGCACCTCGTCGTCGCGCTCGCCGTCCTGTGCGTCGCGCCGTTCCTGCCCGAGTCGCGCGACCCGAAGGCCGGCGGCGTCGACTGGGCGGGCACGCTCACCTTCACCGGCGGACTGTTCCTGCTCACCCTCGCCGTCGTCGAAGGCCCCCGGTACGGCTGGACGGGCGGGCCGGTGCTCGCCATGGCGGCCGGGTTCGCCGTCCTGATGGGCGCGTTCGTCGCCGTCGAGCGCCGCCGGCGCCGCCCGATGGTCGACCTCAGCCTGCTGCGCCAGCCCCGCTTCGTCGCCCTCTGCCTGCTGCCGGTCGTCGCCGCGTTCGGCTTCGTCAGCCTGGTCGTCCTGCTGCCCTCGTACTTCATCGGCGCCGGCGGCATCTCCAGCGGCGCCGCCGGCACCCGGGTCCTGCTGCTGACCCTGCCCGTCCTGCTGCTCCCGCTCGCCGGCGCCTGGCTGGCCCGGCGCACCCGCTCGACCCGGTTCGTCCTGGCCCTGAGCCTGCTGCTGATGGCGGCCGGCGCGGCCTGGCTCGCCCTGGTCCTCAGCCCCACGGCGAGCACGGCGGCCCTCCTGGGCCCGCTGCTGCTCATCGGCAGCGGCATGGGCCTGAACGCGGGCATCATCGACGGCGCCGCCGTCGGCTCCGTCGAACCGGCCCGGGCCGGCATGGCCGCCGGCATGTTCAACACCACCCGGCTGGCCGGCGAGGCCATCGCCATCGCCGTCATGGGCGCCGTCCTGGTCAGCCTCACCCGCGGCAACCTGGCCGGGGCCGACTCCTTCGACGGCGTCGCCGGGCAGGACACCGGGGCCCTCGCGGACCGGCTCGCCCAGGGCGACCTCGCGTCGGCCGCCGAGGCGGCGGCCCCCGCCGCCCGCACCGGCTTCACGGACTTCCTGCTCGCCGGCTACACCGACGCCTTCCACACCGCCCTGTGGTGCCTGACCGGCATCACCGCGCTCGGCGCCGTCGTGGTCGCCCTGCTGCTGCCCGCCCGCGACGAGGCCCCCGCACCGCAGGAGGCCCCCGAGACCCCGGCCGACACCGGCAAGGACCGCGCCCCCGTCGAGGTGTGACGGCCCCGCCGCCCGGGACCACGGGTGCGGGCCCGCCGCCGAGCGCCGGGCCCGCACCCGCCCGGGCGACACCCCCCGAGTCCCCGAGTCCCGAGTCCCCGTCAAGAGTCCACCGAGGAAGCACATGAAGGACAACGCGGCGGCCGAGGCCGTCCCGCCCAAGCCCGTACTCGTCGTCGGCGCCGGCCCCGTCGGCCTGGCCGTCACCACCGACCTGGCCCGCCGCGGCGTCCCGGTCCGCTGCGTCGACCGCGCCGCCGAACGCTCGCCCCTCACCAAGGCGCTGGGCGTCTGGCCGCGCAGCGTCGAGATCCTCGACAAGCTCGGCGCCCGCGGCGCGGCCCCCACCCGCGGACTGCGCGTGGACTCGTTCCGCTACTACTCCGGCAACCGCCCGGTCGCCCGCCTGCGGTTCCCCGACCGCACCGCCCCGCTGATCCTGCCGCAGCCGGACGTCGAGGCCATCCTCGGCGACTGCCTCGACGCGACGGACGCGCGGGTGGAACGCGGCGTCCAGCTGCTCGACCTCGACCAGGACGAGCAGGGCGTCAAGGCCCGGCTCCGCGACGCCCGGGGCGACGAGACCGTCGAGGAGTTCTCCTGGGTCGTCGGCTGCGACGGCGCCGGAAGCACCGTCCGCAACCTCACCGGCATCGCCTTCGAAGGCGCCACCTACCCCCACACCTTCGTCGTCGCGGACGTCGGCCTCGAAGGCGACCTCAAGCACGACGACAACCACTACTACTGCTCCCCGCGCGGCATCCTCGTCATCGCGGGACTCCCCGACGGCCAGTACCGCGTCTTCACCTCCGCGCCCCCCGGCCTCGCCCCGGCGGACGTCACCCTCGACGTCGTGCAGCGGCTCGTCGACGAACGCGGCCCCGGCGGGCTGCGCCTCGTCCACGAGAACTGGATCAGCGCCTTCTCCGTCCACGCGCGGCACGCCGAGACCACCCGGAGCGGACGGGTCCTGCTGGCCGGCGACGCCGCCCACATCCACAGCCCCGCCGGCGGCCAGGGCCTCAACACCGGCCTGTACGACGCGCACAACCTCGCCTGGAAGCTCGCCCTCGTCTGGCACGGCGACGCCGACGCCGGACTGCTCGACACCTACGTGCGCGAGCGCGGCGCCGCCGCCCAGGACGTGGTCCGCCAGGCCGACCGGCAGACCCGGGCGTGGCTGCTGCAGAAGCCCCACCAGGTGCTCCTGCGCGACCTGGCCCTGCGGGCCGGCTCGGCCCTGCGCCTGGCCCACTGGTCCTACACCTCCACCCTCGCCGGGTTCCGGACCGTCTACGCGACGGCCGAGCGCCCCGGCACCGGCCGGGGCGGCTTCCGCTCCGGGGCGCTGCTGCCCGACCGCACGGTCCGGGACGGCGCCACCGGCCGCCGCACCACCCTGCGCCGGGCCCTGTCCGACCTCACCCACACCGTCCTCGTCCTCGACCCGCCGGACGAGGGGGCGCCCCGGCTGCGGGCCGAACTGGAGGCGCTGCGCGCCCGGTTCGGGGACCGGCTGACCGTACGCGTCCTCGACACCTCCCGGCGCGCCCTCGCCGCGCCCGGCGCCTGGCCGCGCCCCCCGCGGCCCGGCCTGCCGCGCCGCCCCCTGCTCGTCCTGGTGCGGCCCGACCACCACGTCGACGCGGTCCGCCCGCTCTCCGGCGCCGCCGGCCTCGGCGACCGGCTCGCCACCGTCCTCGGCCGCCGCGGCGGCGCGCGGACCCCGGCCCCCACGGGCGCCTGACACCCCGCGCGCCGCGCCCCCGCGGCCCGCGGACCCACCGAACCCGAGAACCCACCGAACCCGAGAACCCACCGAACCCGAGAACCCACCGAACCCGAGAACCCACCGAACCCGAGAACCGAGAACCAGGAGCACACCCCATGTCCCCGATCCCCGACAGCCACGTCGACCTCCTCGAACGCCCGCTCTTCGGCCACCTGGCCACCGTCCGGCCCGACGGCAGCCCGCACGTGAACCCCGTCTGGTACCTGTGGGACGGCGAGCGCCTGTGGTTCACCACCTCCACCGACCGGTTCAAGTACCGCAACATCGCCAAGGACCCGCGCGTCTCCCTCTCGGTCAACGACCCGGACCAGCCCTACCGGTACGTCGAGGTCCGCGGCGTCGTGGACCGCGTGGAGCCCGACCCCTCCACCGACGGGTTCTTCCGCCTCGCGGACCGGTACGGGCTGTCGGTCGCCCGCCCCCTCGCCGACGCCCCGACCCGGGTCCTGCTCGGCCTCAAGCCCTCCCACGCCACCTTCCAGTAGCCCCTCCAGCCCCCCAGCAGCCCGTTCCGGAAAGGCCAACGCCCCCATGAAGTCCGTCAGGCTCGCCGCCGCAGCCGCCCTCGCCGGCACCGTCCTGCTCGCCCCCGCAGCCGCGCACGCCGGCGCCGAACCGGCCGCGGCCCCCGCCACCGCCGCCGTCTCCGCCGCCGCCCACTTCCCGGGCGCGTGGCCGCAGCGGCTGGTCGGCACCGCCGCCTCGCTGCACCCCGAGGGCATCGCGTGGGACCCCACCCGCGGGGCGCTGCTCGTGAGCTCCGTCCGCCACGGCACGGTCTCGGTGGTGCGGCGGGACGGCAGCGTCCGCACCCTGGTCCGCGACCCCGGTGTCATCTCCAGCTACGGCATCCAGGTCGACGCCGCCCGCGGCCGCCTCTACGTCGCGTACGCCGACCTCGGCGTCGCCGAGCGGTCCACCCCCGAGACCGCCCTGCGCGTCGGGGGAGTGGGGGTCTTCGACCTCGCCACCGGCCGCCGCCTCCACCTGGTCGACCTGACCCGCCTCGACCCCGGCCGGGCCGCGTACGCCGTCAACGACGTGACCGTGGCACCCGACGGCACCGCCTACGTCTCCGACGTCTTCAGCGACGCCGTGTACCGGGTGGACCGCAAGGGCCGGGCCTCGGTCCTGGTGCGCGACGCGGCGCTCACCGACGGCAAGGGCACCGGCATCAACGGCATCGCCTACCACCGCGGCGGCTTCCTGCTCGGCGTCAACACCGGCGACGGCCGGCTGGTGCGGATCCCGCTGCGCGACCCCGCCGTCCACACCGTCGCCCTCGACACCGAACTCCTCGGCGGCGACGGCCTCGCCGTCCGGCGGGACGGCTCCGTCGTCTCGGTCACCAACTCGCTGGGCAGCCCCGCCGGACACGACGCCGTGCGGGTCCTGCGCTCCACCGACGGATGGCGCAGCGCCCGCGCCGAGCACACCACCCCGTGGCCCGAGCGCGGCCCCTCCACCGTGGCCCTCACCCCGTACGGGAGCTATGTGCTCAGCGGACGCCTGGAGGTCGTCTTCGGGCCGGGGAACCCGACCGCGGACGACTTCGTCGCCAGGAAGTTCGGGTGACGGCCGGGCCGGGCGCGACCCGCCCCCACCCCGCCGCACCCGCGTCCCCCGCCCCTCCCGGCCCCCTCGCTCCCGGCGATTCCCGCGACCCCTTCGACCCCTTCGCGGGGTTCGTCGACGAGCTCAACGCCGGACTGCGCCGCAGCGCCCTCCGCCTGCGGGCCAGGACGCAGGCCCCCGCCGCCCCCGCGCCGCGGGAGACCGTCCCCCGCCCGGTGGACGAGGCCGCGTTCACGCCGGCCCTCGGCCTGCTGCACCTGGGCGCGAAGCGCCTGTCCGCCCCGGCCGTCCCCCGGCGCGCCACCGGACACCGGGCCGCCTGACACCGGCCCACCGCCCCCCTCCCCCCTTTCCCCCCTTTCCCCCCCTTCCCCCACCCCCCACGTTCCGATCGACCGAGGGAGCGGCCGAGATCCTCGGCCGCTCCCTCGGCATGTCCGCGCACCCCCGTTCCCGCCGCCGGGCCGGCCGCAGAGGCCCGCTTGAGTCGGTCATGAGGACGGGCGGCGAAGGTGAAGTCCGAGCCGAGAAGCGCGGCTCCGTCCGCCAGATGCTGCACGCAAGGAGAATCCGTATGACGGTCACCACCGGCGTCGCCGACGTCCGGCCGCGGCCCGAGGAACTCAGGTACGTCCAGACCGTCGACCGGTCCATGGTCCACCGGGACGCGCTCAGCGAGGTGTTCCTCACCGACTCCCAGCAGATCGCCCCCCACCGCTACCTCGCCGCGGCGCAGCTGCCGCCCACCCACGCCTACTACACCGACCACCTGCTGAGCGGCCTGCCCGACCCGCTGCTGCTCCTGGAGAGCTGCCGGCAGGCGGAGACGTACGGCGGGCACGCGTACTTCGGCGTCCCCCGCGACACCAAGTTCATCCTGCGGTCCTGGCGGGTCGACCTCCCCGGCCTGCTCGCGGCCCGCGGCACCGCCGGCCCCGCCCCGCTGGTCATGGACGTCACGACCCTGGGCCGCCGCGGCCCGGCCGGCCGGCTGCGCGCGCTGACCTACGCCAGCGACGTGCAGCTCGCCGGCCACCACCTCGGCGACGTCCGCATCGACGTCGGCTACCTGGGCTCCGAGAGCTACGCCCTGCTCCGCGCCGACCAGCGCGGCGGCACGCCGCCGCCGTCGTCCACCGCGCTGCGCGCCACGCCCCCCGGGCTCGCCCCCGACCTCGTCGGCCGGACCCAGCGGGCCAACGTCGTCCTCGACACGGTGCACCTGGAGACCGGCGGCGCCGTGGCCACCGTCCGCCTGCCCGTGGACCACCCCAGCATGTTCGACCACGCCCAGGACCACCTGCCGGGCATGGTGCTCATGGAGGCGGCCCGCCAGCTGGCCCTGGTCGCCGGCGGGCACCACCACGGGACGCCGCCCACCCGCACCACCGTCGCGGGCTTCGCCTTCGACTTCAGCCGCTACGCGGAGCTGGACGCCCCCGTCACCGCGCGGCTGCGGACCGGCCTCCCGGCCGAAGCCGTCCTCGCCGACGCGCTGCCCGAGGTCCACACGTACGCCGTGGAGTTCCTCCAGCACGGCGCCGTCATCGCCCAGGGCGGGATCAGCACCACCACCCTGCCCGCCGGCGCGGAGACCCGGGCATGAGGGTCGCCGGACGGATCACCATCACGGCCCCCACGGCCTGGCTGCCGCCGGCCGCCGTGACCGCGGCCGACGCGCTCGCCGAGGGCCGCATCAAGGAGGAGGACGCCGAGGCCACCGGCTACCGCTCCCTCCCCGTCGCCACCGACCTCGCCCCGCCCCAGCTCGCCGCCCGCGCGGCGCGCCGCGCCTACCGGCGGGCCGGCCGCACCCCCGGCGACACCGACGCCGTCCTGCACGCCTGGATCCACCACCAGGGACACGACTTCTGGTCACCGGCGCACTACGTGGCGCACGAGGCCGGAGCGCTGGACGCCGTCCCGATCGGCATCCAGCAGATGTGCAACGGCGGTGCCGCGGCCCTGGAGACCGCCGCCACGCGCCTGCTGTCCGGGCAGTCGTCCCGCACGGTCCTCGTCACCACGGCCGACCGCTTCGACGACGCCGCGTTCGACCGCTGGCGCGGCGACTACGGACTCTGGTACGGCGACGCCGGCACCGCCGCCCTCCTCCACGGCACCCTCGACGCACCCGACCCCGACGCCCCCGCGCTGCTGCTCCACTCGGTCGTCACCGTCGCCGCGCCGGCCCTGGAGACGATGCACCGGGGCGACGACCCGTTCTCCGAGGTGCCCCGCCCCCACGGGGCGCGCATCGACGTGCGCCGCACCAAGCGGGCCTTCCTCCGGCGCCACGGCAAGGACGCCCTGGCCGAGGTGGTCCGCGACAAGGTCGCCGAGGTGCTGCGGACCGCCCTCGACGAGGCCGGGACGGCCCCGGGCGGCCCCCGTCCGGCCGCGGTCGTCCTGCCCCGCCTCGGCCGGGCCGCCCTCACCGACGTGTACGGGCCGGTCGTGCGCGGCGTCACCGACGCCCCGCTCCTCGACCTCGGCGCCGACACCGGCCACCTGGGCGCCGGTGACGTGCTCGCCAACCTGGCCGACCTGACCGAGGGCCCGCACCGCCTCGCCCCGGGGGAGTACGCCGTGCTGCTCGGCGCGGGCGGCGGCTTCACCTGGTCCTGCCTCGTCGTCCAGCGACCGCCCCAGAGCCACGTCCCGGAAAGGAACCCGCGGTGACCGCGACCCTCCCCGCCCCCCGAGCCGCCGTCGTGGCCGGACTCGGCGGCTGGATACCCCACCGTGCCGTCGACAACGACGAACTGGCGCGCACCCTGGACACGTCGGACACCTGGATCCGCACCCGCACCGGCATCCGGCGGCGCTACACCATCGCCCCCGGCGAGGCCACCTCCGACCTGGCGGTCGAGGCCGGCCGGCGCGCGCTGAAGTCCGCCGGGGCCGCCGACGCCGACGCGCTGGTCCTGGCCACCAGCACCCCCGACCAGCCCTGCCCGGCCACCGCCCCGCAGGTGGCGGCCCGGCTCGGGCTCGGACCGGTGCCGGCCTTCGACGTGAACGCCGTCTGCACGGGCTTCGTCTACGCGCTGGCCACCGCGGCGGGACTGATCGCCACCGGCACCGCCGAACGGGTCCTGGTCATCGGCGCCGACACCTTCTCCACCATCCTCGCCCCGGACGACCGCACCACCCGCGCCATCTTCGGCGACGGCGCCGGCGCCGTCCTGCTGCGCGCCGGGGACCGCTCCGAGCCGGGCGCCCTGCTCGACTTCGACCTCGGCAGCGAGGGCGAGCAGGCCGAGCTGATCCAGGTGCCTGCGGGCGGCTCCCGCCAGCGGTCCACCGGACTCGCCGCGCCCGCCCGGGACCACTGCTTCACCATGCAGGGCCGCCCGGTCTTCATGCACGCGGTGCTCCGCATGAGCGCCTCGACGCAGAAGCTGATCGACCGCCAGGAGTGGGGCACCCCCGACAAGCTGGTGGCCCACCAGGCGAACATCCGCATCCTCAACGCCGTCGGCGACCAGCTCGGCCTCGGCGAGGAGCAGGTGGTGGCCAACCTGGACCGGGTGGGCAACACCGTCGCCGGCTCCATCCCGCTCGCCCTCGCCGACGCCGTCACCGACGGGCGGCTCGCCCCCGGCGAGCGCGTCGTCCTCACGGGCTTCGGCGGCGGACTCACCTGGGGGTCGGCGGCCCTGGTCTGGCCCGACCTCCCCGTGGAGGCGCTGCCCCACCAGCCGCCGGCCGCCTGACCGGCCCCCGTACCCCCCACCCCCCACACCCATCCCCACCCCCCACACACGACTCACCTCGACCGTCGGCCTCCGCCGACCGCATGACCGAACCGAAAGGAACCCACTGTGGACGCGCTCAAGACCCGCCTCGCCGAACTGCTCAACGACAAGTTCGGCGTCCCCGTCGAGGAGGCCACCTCCGGCGCCACCTTCGAGGACCTCGACGTCGACTCGCTCGTGATCGTCGAGTTCTTCCTGGCCATCAGGAAGGAGTGGGGCGTCCAGCTCTCCGACGGCGACCTGAAGGCCTCGAACACCCTCGACGACGCGGTCGCCCTGGTCGCGTCGAAGGGCGTCACGGTCTGATGCCCCTCACCCACCACAACGTCGCCGTGACCGGGATCGGCCTGGTCACCCCGGCCGGCCTGGGGACGGAAGCGAGCTGGGCGACCATCCGGGACGGCGTCCCCACCGCCTCCCACGACCCCGCGCTCGCCGGCCTCGGCTGCGACCTCTCCTGCCGGGTGCCCGGTTTCGACGCGACCGCCCTGCTCGGCCGGCGCACCGCCTGGCGGCTCGACCGGTTCACCCACCTCGCCCTCGTCGCCGCCCGCGAGGCGGTCGCCGACGCGGGCCTCGACCCCGGTACGTGGGACGGCGCCCGGGTGGCCGTCGTCCTCGGCAACTCCCTGGGCGGCACCGCCACCACGGAGGAGCAGTACCGCACCTACTACGGCGGCGCGCCCGACGAGGTCTCCCCGCTGACCGTGCCGAAGAGCATGTCCAACATGGTCGCCGGATACGTGGCGATGGACCTCGGGGCCCGCGGGCCGAGCCTGGTCACTGCCACCGCCTGCGCCTCCGGCAGCACCGCCATCGGCACCGCGCGGCAGCTCCTGGTCCTCGGCCAGTGCGACATCGCCGTGGTGGGCGGCACCGAGTCCGCCCTCACTCCGGCGACGGTCACCGCCCTGCACCACATGGGCGCGCTGACCCGGCGCACCCGCGAACCGGACCGGGCCTCCCGCCCGTTCGACGCGGACCGGGACGGCTTCGTGCCCGCCGAGGGCGCCGGCGTCCTCGTCCTGGAGCGCGAGGCCGACGCGGCGGCGCGCGGGGCCGCCCCGTACGCGTTCGTCCGCGGCTTCGGCGCCTCCTCGGACGCCCACCACGCCACGGCCCCCGACCCCGAGGGGGCCGGGATCGAACGGGCGGTGCGCGCCGCGCTCGCCGACGCCGGTCTCGCGCCCGGCGACATCGCGCACGTCAACGCCCACGGCACCTCCACCCCGCTGAACGACGCGACCGAGGCCACGGCGCTCGGCCGGGTCTTCGGCCACGGCGCCGCCGTCACCTCGGTCAAGGGCGTCACGGGCCACACCCTGGCCGCCGCGGGCGCCGTCGAGGCCGCGGTCACGGCGCTCACCCTGCACCACGGCGTCATCCCGCCCACGGCCGGCACGGTCTCCGTCGACCCCGCCATCGATCTGGACATCGTCCTGGAGGCCCCCCGCAAGTCCGCCCCGCAGGCCGCGGTGAGCACCTCGCTCGGCTTCGGCGGACACAACGCGGCCCTGGTCCTCACCACGGCCTGAGCGACGGCCCGGACAACGGTCCGGGCCATGGCCCGAACCATCGAGAAAGGATGCTCATGTCCCCCTCCGCCGTCGTCCTGGCCGCCCCCGGCGGCCTGGGCGCCATCGGCGCCGAACTCGCCGTCCGGGCCGCTGCGGGACAGCTGGCCGTGACCGTCGTGACCGACGATCGCACCACGGTGGGCGCCGCGTACGACCGGCTCGAACGGACCCTGCTCCAGTGGGCCGGGGAGCGACGGCTGCTCGCCCCGGAACGCCTGCTGGACACCCGTGCCGCCCTGACCGTCGTCACCTTCGACGAGGTGCGGGACGAGGCCGGCGTCGCGGTGGAGGTCTGCGAGCGCCCGCACGAGCGGGCCCGTACGCTCGCCCGGCTCGCCGCCGCCCACCCCGGCGCCCTGCTGGTGAGCACCGGCCTCGTCGAGACGGTGCGCGGCGTGTGCCCGCCCGGCGCGGCCGGCCGGACCGTCGGACTGCGGCCCCTCTTCCCGGACCGCGCCCGCGCGTTCGAGGTCGCGACGACCCTCGACACGGTGCCGGAGGCGGCCCGGCGCGCCGAGGCGTTCGTGAAGGCCCTCGGCGCCCAGCCGGTCCTGGCCGACGACCGGCCCGGCGGCGTCGCCCCGGCCCTCGTCCTCGGCCTCGCCAACCGCGCCGCCCGCATGGCGGGCAGCCGGTACGCGAGCGCGGACACCGTCGACACGGCCCTCGGCCTCGGCTGCGGCCTGGCCACGGGGCCGCTGCGGATGCTCGACGAGATCGGCCTGGACGCGGCGGGCGACGCGCTCGACGCGCTCCACCGGGCGACCGGGAACCCGGCGTTCGACCCGGCGCCCGAACTCGGCCGGCTCGTCGCCGACGGCCGGTACGGGGTGCGGAGCGGGCACGGCTTCCACCGGTACCGGACGACCGGCCCCGAGGACGCCGGCGCACCCGCCGACGCCCCCCGGGCCCACGGCCTCACCGGCACCCCGACCGTCGGCGTCATCGGCACCGGCACCATGGCGCGGGGCATCGCCGAGGCCTTCCTGCGGGCGGGGCTCCCGGTCGTCCAGTCCGCCCGGACGCCGCAGCGCGCCGCCGAGACCCGGGAGGCGCTCGCCGACCGGTTCGGCGACGCCGCCGACACCCTCCTGGCCGGCTGGACCGGCGCCGCCGGCCTGGAGGCGGCGGCACGGTGCGACCTCGTGGTGGAGGCGGTCGTCGAGGACCCGGACGTCAAACGGGAGCTGTTCGCCGCCCTCGGCCGGCTGGCCCCCGCGCACGCGGTGCTGGCCACCAGCACGTCGAGCCTGTCCGTCGCCGACCTCGCGGCGGCCGGCGGCCGCGCCGCCGACGTCGTCGGACTGCACTTCTTCAACCCCGCCCCCACCAACCCCCTCGTCGAGGTCGTCACCACCGCCGCCACCTCGCCCCGCGCCGAACGGCTCGCCCTCGACGTGTGCGCGCACCTCGGCAAACGGGCCGTCCGCTGCGCCGACCGCACCGGATTCGTCGTCAACGCCCTGCTGTTCCCGTACCTCAACGACGTCCTGCGCGCCGTCGAGGAAGGCGTCGACCCGGCCCTGGTCAACAAAGTCGCGAAGACAATCGCAGGTTTCCCTGTCGGGCCGACGCGGCTGCTCGACATCGTGGGAACCGATGTGGCGCTGGAGATCCAGCGCCGCCTCCACGAGGAGTCCCCGCACGGCGAACCGCGCCCGGCGCGGCTGCTGCGCGACCTGGTCGCCAGCGGCCACCTCGGGGCCAAGAACCGGCGCCCCGTGCAGCGCTTCCTCGACGCCAGGCTCGCCCTGACCCCCGCCGCGTGACCGCCGACCGATCCCTACGCACCCCAAGGAAGACCCTCATGAAGCTCCGCCACAAGGCAGTCGCCGCCGCCTTCGGCCTGATCGCCCTCCTCGGCACGACGACCGCGGCCCGCGCCGCCGCCGACGCCGACGCCCCCGCGCCGGCCGCCGCCACCCCCGCCGCCACCCCGGCCGCCGACGTCCCCAAGCCGGTCGCCGAGATACTCGGCCGGGGCACCACCTCCGCCCCCTTCAAGGTCTCCTCCCGCGCCCCCCGCGAGTTCGTCGCGCGGAAGGTCACCATCCCGCCGGGCGCGCAGACCGGCTGGCACTACCACGAGGGCGAGCAGATCGTCGTCCAGGTCTCCGGGACCGTCGAACGCCTCGACGAGAACTGCGAGGTGGAGATCCACACGGCCGGGGACGCCTACGTCGAGCCGGTCGGCGCGCGGCACATCCACAACGGCATCAACCGGGGCACCGAGCCCGTGGTGTTCTACGTGACCGACGTGATCCCCGGCGGAGCGCCGTTCTCCGTGCCGGCCGCCGCCCCCTCCTGCGCCGCCGATGAGTGACCGCGCCGGACGGCCGCGCATCGCGGCGGCGTTCTTCGACGTCGACGAGACGCTGATCACCGTCAAGAGCATGTTCGGCTTCCTCGCCTTCCACCTGCGGGACCGGGGCCTCGGCCAGGACGCCTACGACCGCGCCGAGAAGGAGCTCAAGGACCTCGCCGCGCAGGGCGTGCCGCGGGAGGAGACCAACCGCCTGTACTACCGGCACTTCGCCGGCCGCGAGGCCGCCGAGGTGGCGGAGCAGGGCAGGCGCTGGTTCGCCCGGGAACTGGCCCGGGACGGCTTCTTCCACCCCCGCACCCTGCACCACCTGCGCGCCCACCGCGGGGAGGGGGCGGTCATCTCGCTCGTCTCCGGATCGTTCCCCGCCTGTCTGGACCCCATCGCCGCGCACGTGGGCGCCCACCGCGTCCTGTGCACCCGGCCGCGCGTCGAGAACGGCGTGTACACCGGCGAACTCGACGGCGAACCGGTGATCGGCGAGGGCAAGGCACGGGCGGTCCGCCGCACCCAGGCCGAACTCGGCATCGACGCCGACGCCTGCGCGGCCTACGGGGACCACGGCTCCGACCTGCCGATGCTCCTGACGGCCCGCCGCAGGATCGTCGTCGGCACGGACCCGGCCCTCCTCGGCCACCTCCCCGGTTCCGGATGGTCACGCCTGTACCAGGCGGCGTGAGACCCCCACCGCCGGCGGCGGGGCGCCCCCCCCGCCCCCCGCCCCCCCCCGCCCCCCGCCCCCGCC
>NZ_JBEZUZ010000135.1:0-14200 GCF_040636735.1 Streptomyces sp. NPDC035033
TCCGGGCTGCCCTCCGGGGGCAGGCCCTGAGCGGCGATCAGCTTCTCCGCGTACACCTCCGAGTCGTCCTCCGGCGCGTAGCCGAGCGCGCGGGCGCTCGACAGGTCCCACCACTGGCGGGTGTTGGCGGAGGAGCCGTGGACCACGGTGTGGCCGACGTCCTCGGCGGTGAGCGCGGCGTGCAGCAGGCGGGCGCAGTCGGCCGGGCTGAGCCAGAGGGAGAGCATCCGGACCGAGGTCGGCTCGGGGAAGCAGGAGCCGATGCGGACCGAGACGGTCTCGATGCCGTGCCGGTCCCAGTAGAGCTGCGCCAGGTCCTCGCCGAAGCACTTGGAGAGGCCGTAGAAGGTGTCGGGCCGGTGCGGGGTGGTGACCGGCACCGGCGGCTCGCCCTCCCGGGGCCGGCGGGTGAAGCCGACGGCGTGGTTGCTGGAGGCGAAGACCACCCGGCGGACGCCCTCCTCGCGGACCGCCTCGTAGAGGTGGTGCAGGCCGGTGACGTTGGCGGCGACGATCGCGTCGAAGTCCGCCTCCAGGGAGATGCCGGCCAGGTGCACGACCGCGTCCGTCCCGCGCACCGCCTCGCGCAGGGCCGCGCGGTCGGCGAGGTCGGCGACGATCGCGTCCGGGGCGCCGGGCACCGGGACGGCGTCGAGGAGGCGGAGCGCGTAGCCGTACGCCGGGAGCAGCTCCCGCATGAGGGTGCCGACGCCGCCGGCGGCACCGGTGAGGAGGAGGGTGCGGGGTGCGGGCATCGGACGGTTCTCCTCGGCTGGGGCGCTGACCCGGAGGGTGCATTCACGGACGTGGACACGCTAGGGAGGCGTTCGAGGGGCCGTCAAGGTCCTGCTCCACGGGCTTGGGCGGCCTTGACCGGGGGGCGGGGGAGGGCTAGCATGCGGACCTCGTTCATGGATGTGAACAGATCAGGACCTCTGCGGCACGTACTCCCGGGAGCGCTCGTGACCACCCCCGCCCGTCCCCGAACGGGAGCCTTCCTCTACCCCTGGGACGTCGACGGCGACCCCGCCGCCCCCGCCCTCCTCGCCGGCCTCGGCGTCCAGCAGGTCACCCTCGCCGCCGCCTACCACTCCACCCGGGCGCTCAGCCCCCGCCACCCGGGCCACCGGGTGGTCACCGCCGAACACGCCGCCGTGCTCTACCCGCCGGACCCGGCCCGCTGGGCGGGCCGCCGGCTCGCCCCGTACCCGGCGGGCGACTGGGCCCCCGGCGACGCCTGGGCGCGCGCCGCCGAGGCTCTCGACGGCACCGGCCTCGCCGTGCACAGCTGGGTCGTCCTCGCCCACAACTCCCGGCTCGGCGCCGAGCACCCGGACACCTCCGTGGTCAACGCCCACGGGGACCGCTACCCCTGGGCCCCCTGCGTCGCCCACCCCGAGGTCCGCGCGCTGCTCGTGGACCTCGCCGCCGAGGCCGCCGTCCGGCCCGGCGCCGCCGGCACCGAACTGGAGTCCTGCGGCTGGTACGGCTACGCCCACCTGCACGCCCACGACAAGACCGGCGGCGTCCCCCTCGACGACCGCGCCCGGCTGCTGCTCTCGCTCTGCTTCTGCCCCCACTGCCGCCAGGGGTACGCCGGGGAGGGCGCCGATCCCGACGCGCTCGCCGCCGCCGTCCGCGCCGCCCTCGCCCCCGTCTGGGCCGGCACCGGCCCCGCCGGGCAGCTCGGCGGCCACGAGGCGCCCGCCCTCGCCTGGCGCGCCCGGACCGCCCGCTCCTTCCAGGAGGCCGCGGTCGCCGCCGTACGGGCCGCCGCCCCGCCCGGCTTCCGGGTCCTGCTGCACGCCGACCCCGACCCGTACCGCTGCGGCGCCGACGCCGGCACCGACCCCGCGCACGTCCTCGGCCTCGCCGACGGCGTGGTGGCCCGCCCCGGCCGGCTCGCCGCCTTCGCCGCGCACCTGCCGCCCGGCGCCACCCTCGCCGCCAACCTCTCCGTCGTCGCCGGCATGGGCGGCGCCCCCGGCCGGCTCGCCGAGGACGCGCGGCGCGCCCTCGCCGAGGGCGCCGGCGAACTCCGCCTGTACCACGCGGGACTGGCCTCCGACGCCGATCTGGCGGCGGTCCGCGCGGCCCTGGCGGAGCTCGGCTGAGCGGCGGTCTCAGACCAGACGGCCGTCCCGGGCCACCACCCGGCCCGCCCGCACCACCAGGTCCCGGCGCGGCTGGTCCACCACGACCTGCGGCAGGCACTCGCCCTCGACCAGCATGAAGTCGGCCGGGGAGCCCGGGCGCAGATCGGCGGCCGGCAGCCCCATCAGCTCGGCGCCGCCCTCGGCGGCGATCCGGAAGCAGGCCTCCAGCTCCTCGTCGAGCCGGGCGTCGAGGGCCCAGCCGGCCAGCCAGGCGCGGTGCAGCATGTCGCCGTTGCCGTACGGGCTCCAGCTGTCGCGGACGCCGTCCGAGCCGAGGCCGACCGTCACCCCGCGCTCGGCGAGCCGCCGGAACGGCAGGACCGTCGTCTCGCCCAGCGCCACCGTCGTCAGCGCCACCCCGGACTCCGCCAGCAGATCGGCCACGGCGTCCAGTTCGCGGCCGGCCAGGCCGGCGACGGCGAAGGCGTGCGCCACCGCCACCTTGCCGCCGAGGCCGGCGGCGCGGGTGCGGGCGGCGATGTCCCGGATCACCGCGAGGCCCGGCTCGCCCCGGTCGTGCAGGTGGATGTCGAGGCCCAGGCCGTGCTTCTCGGCCAGCCCGAAGACCAGGCCCAGCTGGTCGCCCTCCCGGTCGCCGCCGGCGTCGAAACCGGTCGGGTCGATGCCGCCGACATGGCTGACCAGACCGCTCGCCGCCGCCTCGGCGAGCAGCTCCGCCGCGCCCGGCTCGCGGACCACGCCGTGCTGCGGGAAGGCGACCAGCTCGACGTCGACGATCCCGGCCAGCTCCGCGGCGGCCCGGGCGACGCCCGCGACGCCGGCCAGGCCGTAGGCCGGGGCCACGTCCACGTGGGCCCGCATCGCGCGGGTCCCCCGGGCCGCCGCGTGGGACATCAGGCGCAGCGCCCGCTCGCCCACCGGGGTGGGCAGCGACCGGGCCAGGTCCACGTCCCCGGCCACGTACTCGGCGATGCTCCCGGCGGGCCGGCGGCGGTACCAGGGCTCGCCCCAGGAGGTCTTGTCCGGGTGGATGTGGGCGTCCACCAGGGTCGGCAGGGCCAGCCGCCCGCCGCCGTCGACCCGCTCGACGGCCACGTCCCCGGGGAGCTCGGGGACCAGCACGCCGTCGACGGCGATCAGGTCGCCGGCCGGGCCGCCGAAGGGGCGTACGTCGTGGAAGAGGGTCGCGGTGCGGGGCGCGGGGCTCATGGGGTCTCCTTCGGCTCTGGCGGATCCCATTTGGTATACCATGTGGCGCCGCCGTTCCGTCGAAGCCCTCCTCACCAGGCCAGCTTCTCCAGGGCGTCCAGGTCCAGGGCCGCCGTCGGCGCCGGGCCCGGACCGCCGCCGCCGCCGTCCGGCCCCACCCGCAGCTCCGCCCAGATCGTCTTCCCCCGCCGCCCGTACCGGGTGCCCCACCGCTCCGCGAACCGCGCCACCAGGTACAGGCCCCGGCCGCCCTCGTCCGTGTCCGCCGCGTGCCGCAGGTGCGGCGAGGTGCTGGAACCGTCCGACACCTCGCACACCAGCGTCCGGTCGTACAGCAGCCGCACCCGCACCGGATCCGCCCCGTACCGCACCGCGTTGGTGACCAGCTCGCTCAGGATCAGCTCCACCGCGAAGACGGTCTCCTCCAGACCCCAGTCGGCGAGCTTGGCCGCCGCCGCGTTCCGCACCGGCGACACCGCCGCCGGGTCCCGCGCCACCTCCCACTCGGCGATCCGGTCCGCCGGGAGCCGCCGGGTCCGCGCCACCAGCAGCGCGATGTCGTCCCGGGGCGCCGGCGACAGCAGGTTCGCCAGCACGTCCGCGCAGATCTGCTCGGGAGTCCGCTCCGGCCGCTCCAGGGTCCTGCGCAGCAGCCCCAGCCCCGTCCCCAGGTCCCGCCCGTGGTCCTCCAGGAGCCCGTCCGTGAAGAGCACCAGCTTGCTGCCCTCCGCGAGCCGCAGCTCCGTCGACTCGAACGGCACGTCCCCGAGACCGAGGCCGAGCGGCAGCCCCGACGCCAGCGGCGGGAACTCCACCCGCCCGTCCGCGCCGACCACCGCGGGACCCGGATGCCCCGCGCTCGCCACCGTGCACACCCCGGACGCCGGATCGTAGATCGCGTACAGACAGGTCGCGCCGGTGATGGTCTCCTCCCGCCGCTCCCCGTCGCCCACCGCGGCCGCCGGCTCCGCCTCCTCGTCGATCCGCCCCGTCAGCTCGTCCAGGTGCCCCAGGATCTCGTCCGGCGGCACGTCCAGCGTCGAGAAGTTGTGCACCGCCGTCCGCAGCCGCCCCATCGTCGCCGCCGCGTGCAGCCCGTGCCCCACCACGTCGCCCACCACCAGCGCCACCCGCGCCCCCGGCAGCGGGATCACGTCGAACCAGTCGCCGCCCACCCCCGCCTTCGCCGGCAGGTAGCGGTACGCCACCTCCACCGCGTTCTGCTCGGGCAGCACCCGCGGCAGCAGGCTCCGCTGGAGCGTCACCGCCATCGCGTGCTCCCGGGTGAACCGGCGCGCGTTGTCGATCGCCACCGCCGCCCGCGCCGCCAGCTCCTCCGCGAACTCCAGGTCCTCCTCCCCGAACGGCTCCGCCGTGTCCGCCCGCCAGAAGTTCGCCATCCCCAGCACCACGCCCCGGGCCAGCAGCGGCACCGTCACCAGCGAGTGCATCCCGTACGCCAGGGCCCGCGCCGCCCCCTCCGGGTCCTGCGCCCGCCAGCCCTCCGCCGCCGCCAGCTCCGCCTCCACCACCGCGTGCCCGGTCGCCAGCGCCACCGCCATCGGCGTGCTCGGCACGTGGAACCGGATCATCTCGCCGACCGGCTGGAGCGACTGCTCCGCCCGCACCCCGCTCAGCGCCGTCCGCCGCATCTCCGACAGCGTCGCGTCCTGCGGCGGCTCCTCGCCCCGCAGCACCGGTTCGAGGAGCTCCACGGTCGCGAAGTCCGCGAACCGCGGCACCGCCACCTCCGCCAGCTCCTCCGCCGTCCGGACCACCTCCAGGGTCGTCCCGATCCGCACCCCCGCCTCGTACAGCAGCTGGAGCCGGCCCCGGGCCACCTCCGCCCGCCCGGACAGCGCGGCCAGCTCGGTGGTGTCCCGCATCGTCATCACGCTGCCCGAACCGGAGCCGTCCGGGACGGTGGGCCGCACGCTCACCGCGAGGAGCCGGTCGCCCGCCCGGTGCACCTCGTCCGTCGCGGTCCGCCCCGACTCCAGGAGCTCGACGGTGCGGGGGTCGAGCCCGAGCTCCGCGACCGGCCGCCGCTCGGCGTCCGCCGGCAGCCCGAGCAGCCGCCGCGCCTCGTCGTTGGCGAGCAGCAGCCGCTTGTCCGCCCCGACGATCAGCACCCCCTCGCGGACCGCGTGCAGCACCGCCTCGTGGTGCTCCTTCATCCGGGTCATCTCGGCCGGCCCGAGCCCGTGCGTCTGGCGCCGCAGCCGCCGCGACACCAGCGCCGCCCCGCCCACCGCGAGGAGCAGCGCGCCGCCGCCCGCGGCCAGCAGCACCACCAGCCGCCCCCGCACCACCTCGCTGATCGACTGCACCTCGATGCCGCTGGTCACCATGCCGACGATCCGGCCCCGGTCGTCCACCACCGGCACCACGGCCCGCACCGCGTCGTTGGGCGCGCCGTGGAAGGTCTCCGTGAACGACTCGCCGTCCACCACCGCCCGGCTCAGGTCCCCGGTCGCCTTCTTCCCGATCAGGTCGCTCTCCGCGTCCGTGTACCGCACCCCGTCCGGGCCGAGCACCGCGACGAAGTCCACCCCGGTCGCCACCCGGGTCTGCTCCGCCCGCTCCTGGAGCGCCGCCGTCGGATCGGGCGAGACCAGCGCGTCGTCCACGCCGGGCGCCTTCGCGAAGGCCTCCGCCACCGCCAGCGACCGCGTCCGGGCGTCCCGCAGCACGTCCTGCCGGGCCTGCTGGAAGGTGACCAGCACCGCCGCCACGACCAGCAGGAGCGCGATCAGCCCCTCCAGGGCGAGGACCTGCCCGGCGAGGCTCCGCAGCCCCGAACCGCGCCCCGGCGACGGCGTGACCCGGCGGGCCGTCATGCCGTGCTCCGCGCGATGAGCAGCGCCACGTCGTCCTGGGCCCCCGGGCGGCGCAGGTCCCGCAGCAGCCGGTCGCAGCTCTCCTCCAGCGACAGCTCCCGGGTGGCGTCGACGAGGGAGACGAGCAGCGCGAGCCGTTCGTCGATGGAGGCGTCCCGGGTCTCGATCAGCCCGTCCGTGTACAGCACCAGCCGGTCGCCGGGCAGGAACGGCACCCGCGCGGTGCGGAAGGCGCCCCCGCCCACCCCGAGCGGCACCCCCGGGGACAGGCCGACCAGCCCGGCCGGGCCGTCCGCCGGGAGCCGGACCGGCGGCAGGTGCCCGGCGTTCGCGATCCGGCAGCGGCCCCGCCGGGGGTCGTGCACCGCGAACAGGCAGGTGGCGATGAAGTGCTCCAGGCCGACCGTGATCCGGTCCAGGTGCCGCAGCACCTGGGTGGGGGAGAGGTCCAGGTCGGCGAAGGCCCGGGTGGCCGTCCGCAGCCGGCCCATGGTCGCCGCCGCGTCGATCCCGCTGCCCATCACGTCCCCCACCACCAGGGCCGTCTTGTCGTCGGGCAGCGCGATCACGTCGTACCAGTCGCCGCCGACCTCGCTGGACGCCTGGGCCGGCTGGTAGCGGGCCGCCACCTCCAGGCCGGGGCGGACGGGCGGATCGCCCGGCAGCAGACTGCGCTGGAGGGTCACGGCCGCGTTCCGCATGCTCTGGTACCAGCGGGCGTTGTCGATGCCGACCGCCGCCCGGGCGGCCAGCTCCGCCGCCAGCAGCACGTCCTCCTCGTCGAACGGCAGCGGGTGGTGCCGGTCCCGCTTCAGGTCGAGCGCCCCGAGCACCTCGCCGCGCGCGATCAGCGGCACCGCCAGGTACGAGTGGACCCCGGCCCGCGCCAGCTGCCGGGCCGCCTCGGGGCCGCGCGCGATCCGCGGCAGGTCCTCCGGCCCGACCCGGGCCACCAGGACCGGCCGCCCGGTGTGCACGCACCGGGTGACCAGCCGGTCCGCCCCGTACACCGCGACCGAGCCGGGCGGGTCGGCGGCGGGCAGCGCCTCCGTCTCGTGCCCGGCCTTCACCGCCAGCGCGCGGAAGAGCGCCGGGCCCTCCTCGGGGGCGCCCGGCCGGCGCAGCGAGAGCACCGAGTCGAGGACGTCGACGGCCGCCACGTCGGCGAGCGCCGGCACCACCACCGACGCCAGCTCGTCCGCGGTCCGCTCCACCTCCAGGGTGGTGCCGATCCGCGCCGAGGCGTCCGCGAGCAGCACCAGCCGCCGCCGGGACCGGTCCGCCGCCGCGTCCGCCCGGTGCCGTTCGGTCACGTCGACCACCCAGGCCGCCACCCCGAGCACCCGGTCGGCCGCCTCCAGGCGGTAGAACGACACCGACCAGGCGTGCTCGCCGCCCTCCGGGTCGGCCGGGGCGGTGCCGGTCACCTGGAGGCCGAGCAGCGGCGTGCCGGTCTCGAGGACCCGCCGGGCCGCCTCCTCCAGGGGCGCCGCGTCCACCCCCGCCAGCACCTCGGAGGGCCGCCGCCCCAGGTGGCGGGCGGCCGGCATCCCGTCGAACCGCTCCAGGGCCTCGTTGACCAGCGCGTACCGCAGCTCCGTGTCGAGGACGGCGAGGCCGATCGGGGACTGGGAGACCAGCCGGTCGGAGAGGGCCAGCTCGGTCTCCACCCGGGCCACCGCCGACCGGTCGGCGGCGATGCCGAGCGCGTACAGGTCGCCCAGGTCGTCGGTGAGCCGCATGTTGCGGAACTCCACCTGGCGGGTCGAGCCGTCCTTGTGCCGCACGGGGAAGGTGCCCGCCCAGGTGGCGCCGCCGCGCAGCACCTCGCCGAAGAGCCGCACCGCCTCGTCCCGGTGCTCCTCGCCGACGATCAGCCGGGCCACGTACTGCCCGAGCGCCTCGTCGGCGCGGTAGCCGAAGAGGTGCTCCGCCTGGGGGCTCCACAGCACGATCCGGCCGGCCGCGTCCACCACGACGGCCGCCACCCCGAGGACGTCGAGCAGGCCCCGCGCGCCGAAGGCCGTCCCGGAGGAGGGGACGGCGGCCGCGTCGCCGCGCCCCTCCTCCGTGCCCGTGCCCGTCTCCGGGAAGGAACCGGCCGTCACCCTGCCCTCCTCCCGCCGAGCCCGCCGCCCCTTCCATGCTCCCCGGCCCCCCGCGCGCACGCACCACGAGGGCGTCCGTCAGGAGCGGGCGGCGGTCTCCCCGGGCGCGGATCCCCCGGCCGCGGCCCCGCCCCGCGCGCGTACCGCGGCCGCGGCCGTGACCGCCGCCCCGGCCAGGCCGGCCACCGCGAGCAGCGGCAGCAGTGTCCGGACGTCCACGGCGGTGACCAGGGCCGCGCCCAGCGCCAGCGCCACCGCGTTCGGCACGAAGACCGCCGTCTGCGCGGTCGCCGCGATCCGCCCGACGGCCTCCGCCGGCGCCTCCCGCTGGACCGCCGTCATCGCCGCCACCAGGACCCACGGCATGCCGAGCCCGATCACCGCGCTCGCCGCCAGGGCCGCCGGCTCGTACGGCAGCGCCCGCGCCCCGGCCGCCGCCGCGAAGAGCGCGAGCCCGGCGGCGGCGAGCGTCCGCTCCGGCACCCGGCGCAGCAGCGGCCCGGCGGTCAGCCCCGCCAGGACCGAACCGGCGCCCTGCGCCGCGTACAGCACCCCGGCGTACGCGGGCGGCCGGCCGAGCCCGTCCACCACCGCGTACACCGCCGCCCCGTTCACCCCGGCGAGCAGCATGGTGAAGGCGCCGGCGGCCACCGGCGACCGCATCGCCGGCGAGGCGGCGAGCAGCCGGACGCCCTCGGCGGTCTCCCGCCGCCAGGCCCCGCGCGTCCGCGCGGCCGGCGCCGGCCGCTCCTCCCGGACCCGCATCGCGGCGAAGGCGGCCGCGGCCAGGACGAAGGTCGCCGCGTCCAGGAGGGCGACGGGGCCGCCGCCGAACCGGGCGAAGAGCCCCGCCGCGGCCAGGGGGGCGATCAGCTTCACGGACTCGTTGGCCGTCACGCGCCACCCGTTGACCGAGCCGAGCCGGTCCTTGGCGAAGCCGGTCGCGAGCAGCGCCTGCTCGGCCGCGTCGTGGACGGAGCCCTGCGCCCCGTACAGCACCAGGACGGCGAAGAGCAGCCACACCCGGTCGGCCGAGGTCACCCAGAGCAGCAGCGGCAGCACGGCGGCCATCGCGACGTCGAGGACGATCAGCAGCGGCCGGCGGCGCACCCGGTCCGCGACCGTGCCGAGCAGCGGTCCGAGGAGGGCGGGGGCCCACAGGGCGAAGGCGGTGAGGGCCGCGAGGCCGTCCGAACCCGTCAGCGACTTGACCCAGATCCCGGAGACCAGCCACATCGCCGTCGTCCCGAACCCGGACACGACCACACCCGTCAGATACCAGCGCATGGACGGAGCGTGCCGTCTGAGGCGGCCCGCCGGGATCGGGCAACCGCCCTATTCGCCGGGCCGGGACCGCTTCTCGTGCCACAGCGCCGCCCCCGTGACCACGGCGCCGAGCCCTTCCCACAGCCCCACCCCGAGGAAGCCGGAGGGGGCGCGGCCGGTGACGACCGCCAGGGTGAAGACGGCGCAGGTGAGGAGCCGGAAGGGGACCGTCCAGCGGAAGAACGCCCGCCAGTCGGCGAGCGCGGCGAGCACGTAGTAGACGCCCATGTTGAGCGCGGCCATGGAGGAGGCGGTGAGGAAGACCAGCGTGTGGTCGCCGTCCGCGCGCCCGCCGGCGGGGACCGGCTCGAATCCCATCACGGTGAGCAGGGCGTCCGGGGCGGCCAGGCCCACCACCCCCAGGGCGGCGGCGAGGAGGCCGAAGACCGCCATGGTCCAGCCGGACAGCGAACGGGGCAGGCGACGCACGACGGTCCTCCGCGGGACGAGCGAGAGCGGCAGTTCGAAAGGGTGCCCGGTGTTCGAGCGTGTCCCTGCCTATCGCACGGAGGGCCGCCGGGGCCAATCCGGGCCCCGGGGACGTCACTTCGGGCCCGGCGCCCACCGCTCCCGGGCCTCGCGCCGGGGCCTCGCGCCGGGGCCCGGCCCGTCGCGCCGGGCCCCCGCGCGTCACTTCAGGGCCGCCGCCATCATCTTCTGCGCCACCGGCGCCGCCAGGCCGTTGCCGCTGACCTCGGAGCGGGCCGCGCCCGAGTCCTCGATCATCACGGCCACCGCCACCTGCTTCCCGGTCGACGGGTCCTTCGCGTAGGAGGTGAACCAGGCGTACGGCGTCTTGCTGTTGTTCTCGCCGTGCTGGGCCGTGCCCGTCTTGCCGCCGACCTCGGCCCCGGCCACCGCCGCGTTGGTGCCCGTGCCCTCCTCCACGACCGTCACCATCGCGCTGCGCAGCTGCTCGGCGGTGGCGGAGGAGACGATCCGGGTGGCGTCGCCGTCGTCGAAGGACTCCAGCGCGTCGCCGTCGGAGTCGACCACCTCGGAGACCATGTGCGGGGAGGCGAGCCGCCCGTCGTTGGCGATCACCGCCGAGACCATCGCCATCTGGAGCGGGGTGGCGGTGACTTCGAACTGACCGATGCCGGTGAGCGCGGTCTGCGCCCGGTCCATCCCGGACGGGTAGACGCTCGCGTACGCCCGGACCGGCACGTCCCGCTCGTCGTCGCCGAAGCCGAACCTCTCCGCCATCGCCCGCACCTTGTCCTGCCCCAGGTCGGCGGCCATCTTGGCGAAGACGTTGTTGCAGGAGTACTGGAGCGCGGTGCGGATCGTGGCGTCCTCGCAGGGCGCGGAGGCGTTCTCGTTCCTCAGCACCGTCCGGGTGCCCGGCAGGGTGTACGGGTCGGGGCTCTCGGTCCGCACGTCCACGGAGGAGTACAGGCCGTCCTCCAGGGCGGCGGCCGCGACCACCAGCTTGAAGGTGGAGCCGGGCGGCAGCGGCTGCCGCAGCGCCCGGTTGACCAGCGGCTTGTCCGGGTCCTCGGTCAGCTCCTTCCAGGCGTCGCCGTCCGTCGTCCCGGCGATCCGCGAGGGGTCGTAGGAGGGCGTGGAGACCATGGCCAGGATCCGGCCGCTGACCGGGTCGATCGCGACCGCCGCGCCCTTCTTGTTCCCGAGCGCCCGGTAGCCGGCCTTCTGCACGTCCGGGTCGATCGTGGTGACGACCGTGCCCGGCTCCTGCTGCTTGCGGGTGACCGCGTCCAGGGGGTTCTTCAGCCGGTCGTCGGTGCCGTCGAGGACCCCGGACCAGATGCCCTCCAGCTGGGTGGCGCCGTACGCCTGCGAGCTGTAGCCGGTGACCGCCGCGTACAGCTCGCCGTCCGTGTACGTGCGCTCGTACGCGAGATCACCGCTCTCGGCGCGCTTCGAGCCGGTGACCGGCGCGCCGGCCACGACGATGTTCCCGAGCGGTTGCGCGTACTGCGCGATGGTCTTCCGCCGGTTCTTGCTGTCGTTCGCGAGCGCCTTCCCCTCGTACGCCTGCACCCAGGTGGCCCGGCCCAGGAGGCCGAGCACGAGGAGCAGCACGAAGACCGAGGTGCGCCTGATCGTCTTGTTCATGGCACCAGGGGGGACGAACGGGGCGGCGGAAGACGTTCCGGGTGGGGCCCGATTCTCAGGAAACGTTCATACGGCACGCATCCGCCCCGGGCCCCGGCTCACAGCCGCCGGGTCGCCAGGGTCAGCCGGTCGCGCGCGTCGAAGAGGGCGTCCTTGATCAGCTGCTCGTGGCCCGGGGTCAGCCGGGCGACCGGCACCGAGCAGCTGAGCGCGTCGCGGGCCGGGCTGCGGTAGGGGATCGCCACCGCGAAGCAGCGCAGCCCCAGGGTGTTCTCCTCGCGGTCCACCGCGTACCCCTGCTCGCGCACGGTCCCCAGCTCCTCGATCAGCCGCTCCCGGTCGGTGATCGTGCGCTCGGTCACCGCCGGCAGCGTCTCCGGGAGCAGCTTCCGCACCTGCTCGTCGTCGTGGGTGGCGAGCAGCGCCTTGCCGAGCGCGGTGGAGTGGGCGGGCAGCCGGCGGCCGACCCGGGTGAAGGGCCGCAGGTGGTGCTGGGACTGGCGGGTGGCCAGGTAGACCACGCTGGTGCCGTCGAGCCGGGCGAGGTGCACGGTCTCGGTGGTGTCGTCCGAGAGCCGGTCCAGGGTGGCCCGGGAGGCGGCCACGACCTCGTCGCCGTCGATGTACGAGGTCCCCACGAGCAGGGCCCGCACCCCGATGCCGTACCGGGTGCCGGTGGCGTCGGTCTCCACCCAGCCCAGCTCGACCAGGGTGCGCAGCAGCATGTACAGGCTCGACTTGGGGTAGCCGACGGCCTCCTGCACGGCGGCCAGGGTGTGCATCCCGGGCCGTCCGGCGAAGAACTCCAGCAGTTCCACCGTCCGCACCGCGGACTTCACCTGCGCACCGCCCGTGTCGGCACCCGCCATGATCCCGCCCTCCTCCCTGACGTCCCGGACTTCCCGGTGACCTTGTGGGAACACCCGCGCCGTCAATAGAGTCCACCCACGGGCGTTCATGAACAAGAACGTCGTTCATCATAGTGAACAAGAGCGAACGAGGGGTGTGGCGGTGTCGGCAACAGCAGTGTGGAGTGTGGACCCCCGGACGGGGAAGCGGCGCGAGCGGGTCGCGACGGAGGCCACGCCCGCCGGCGTCGACCGGGCGGTCCGCGCCGCGCACGCCGCCCGCGAGTCCCTCGCCGACCGGACGGTCCGGGCCGCCTTCCTGCGGGCCGCCGCCGACCTCCTCGACGCCTCCGCCGACGAGGTCGTGGCGACCGCCGACGCCGAGACCGCCCTCGGCACCCCCCGGCTCACCGGCGAACTCGCCCGCACCACCGCCCAACTGCGGTCCTTCGCCGAGGTCGTCGAGGAGGGCTCCTTCCTCGACGTGCGGATCGACCTGCCCGACCCGTCGGCCGTGCCGCCCCGCCCCGACCTGCGCCGCTGGAAGATCCCGCTCGGCGTCGTCGCCGTCTACGCCGCCAGCAACTTCCCGCTCGCCTTCTCGGTCCCCGGCGGCGACACCGCCAGCGCGCTGGCCGCCGGCTGCCCGGTCGTCGTCAAGGCCCACCCCGACCACCCGGCCACCTCCGAGCTGACCGCCGGCCTGCTGCGCCGGGCCGCCGCCTCCCGCGGCCTCCCCGAGGACGTCGTCGTCCTGCTGCACGGCTTCGAGGCGGGCGTCGAGCTGGTCCGCCACCCGCTCGTCGCGGCGGCCGGCTTCACCGGCTCCGTACGCGGCGGCCGGGCGCTCTTCGACGCGGCCGCCGCCCGCCCCGTGCCGATCCCCTTCCACGGCGAGCTCGGCTCCCTCAACCCGGTCGTCGTCACCACCGCCGCCGCCGCGGAGAAGGCCGAGGAGATCGGCGCCGGCCTGGCCGGCTCCATGACCCTGGGCGGGGGCCAGTTCTGCACCAAGCCCGGCTTCGTCCTCGCCCCGGCCGGCGCCGACGGCGACCGCTTCCTCGACGCCCTCGCCAAGGGCGTCGGCCAGGCCGGCCCCGCCGTCCTCCTCGACCACCGGATGCGCGCCGCCTTCGTCGACGGCGTCACCGAGCGCGCCGCCCTCGACGGCGTCGAGGCCCCCGTCGTCCCCGGCGCGGCCGGCGAGCACGCCGTCACCGCCGGTGTCCTCACCGTCGACGCGGCCCGGCTCGCCGACGGCGGTCACGGCCTCCTCCTGGAGGAGTGCTTCGGCCCGGTCACCGTCGTCGCCCGCTACGCCGACGAGTCGCAGATCGCCGCCGTCCTCGCCCTGCTGCCCGGCAACCTCACGGCCACCCTGCACATCGCCGGGGAGGACGAGGTCGCCGCCCCGCTGCTCGCCGCGCTCACCCCGCTCGCCGGGCGCGTCCTCGTCAACGGCTGGCCCACCGGCGTCGCCGTCGCCCCCGCCCAGCACCACGGCGGCCCCTACCCGGCCACCACCTCCACCTCCACCTCGGTCGGAGCCACCGCCGTCGAACGCTGGCTCCGCCCGGTCACCTACCAGTCGACCCCGCAGCACCTCCTCCCGCCGGAGCTCCGCGACGGCAACCCCCTGGGGCTGCCCCGGCGCTGACCTGGCCGGCCGGGTC
>NZ_JBEZUZ010000136.1:0-13776 GCF_040636735.1 Streptomyces sp. NPDC035033
ACCGACGTCAAGGACCTCCTCGCCGCCGACCGCACCCCCACCTGGGAGTCGTCGATCGTGTCCGAGGGGGGACTTGAACCCCCACGCCCGATAAAGGGCACTAGCACCTCAAGCTAGCGCGTCTGCCATTCCGCCACCCGGACAAGGTGTTGGCCGCCGCTGGTTTCCCTCGCGGCGACGAACATCAATCTACCAGGTGTTCGAGGTGCTTCTCACCCGCGTTTCCGGTGGTCAGGGGCGGGCGGGAGGAAATGGACGTCGTGGCGGTCCCGCTCGGGCAGGAGGACCTCGAAGGGGTCCGGGCCGGACCGGATCCGGCCGAGCGCGCGGAAGCGGCCGAACCGGTCGACGCCGGGGCCCCTCCGAGGTCGTCGCCGCCGGCGAGCAGCACGAGCGCCCCGCCGGGGCCGCGGCTCCGGGAGTCGCCGCGGGCCCTGCGGCCGGTGTCCTGAGCGTCACGCGCGCGGGGCGGCGGTGCGGCGGGCGGCCCTCATGAGCGCCGTGTACAGGAGCAGGGAGGCGGCGAGGCCGACGGCCCAGCCGTAGTCGGCGAGGGGCTTGAGGAAGGGGATCAGGCCGTCCTGCGGGAACGGGCCCGCGCCGGGGGCCGAGTGGGAGCCGCCGACGGCCAGGACGCCGCCCGCCGCGAAGGCGAGGACGGCCGCCGGGTTCCAGCCGCGCCGGTACCAGTAGGGGCCGTCGGCCCGGTAGAGCCCTTCGAGGTCGAGGACCGTGCGGCGGACGAGCCAGTAGTCGGCGATGAGGATCCCGGCGACGGTGCCGAGGAGGCCGCCGACGAGTCCGAGCCAGGTGAAGATGTACAGCTCGGGGGTGGAGGTGAGCTTCCACGGCATGATGACGACGCCGACGACGCCGGTGATCAGCGCGCCCCTGCGGAAGTCGACGCGCTTCGGGGCGAGGTTGGCGAGGTCGTACGCGGGTGAGACCACGTTCGCCGCGATGTTCACGGACAGGGTCGCCACCAGCACGGTGACCAGGGCGAAGAGGAGCCCGAAGACGTTGTCGGTCTTGGCGGCGAGCGCCACCGGGTCCCAGAGCGGCGCCCCGTACACCGCCTGCGAGCCGGAGGTGACGAGCACCGAGAGCAGCGCGAAGAGCGTCATGGTGGTGGGCAGCCCGAGGGTCTGGCCCAGGACTTGGGCGCGCTGGCCGGCGCCGAAGCGGGTGAAGTCGGGGATGTTGAGGCTGAGGGTCGCCCAGAAGGCGATCATGCCCATCAGGGACGGGAAGAAGACGGGCCAGAAGTCGGCGCCCCAGCCGAGCTCCGAGGGCTGGTCGAGCAGCGGGCCGAAGCCGCCCGCCTTCACCGCGATCCAGACGAGCAGGACGAGCGCGCCGACGATGACGAAGGGGGCCGCCCAGTTCTCGAAGCGGCGCAGGGCCTCCATCCCCCGGTGGATGATGGCCAGTTCGAGGGCCCAGAAGAGGACGAAGCAGAGCCAGAGCGTCCAGGGCTGGCCGCCGATCCGGCTCGCCTCGGCCCAGCCGCCGAAGATCTTGCCGAGCAGGACGAAGACGCCCTGGCCGCCGATCCAGGTCTGGATGCCGAACCAGGCGCAGGCGACGCCGGCGCGGATCAGCGCGGGCAGGTTGGCGCCGCGCAGCCCGAAGGAGGCGCGGGCGAGGACCGGGAAGGGGATGCCGTACTTGGGTCCGGCGTGCCCGGTGAGCAGCATCGGGAGGAGGACGATCAGGTTGGCGAGGGCGATGGTGAGGACGGCCTGCTTCCAGTCCATGCCGAGGGCGACGAGACCGGAGGCGAGCATCCAGGAGGGGATGTTGTGGGCCATGCCGACCCAGAGGGCGGCGAAGTTGTACGTGGTCCAGTGGCGCTCGGCGACGGGGACGGGGAGGAGGTCGTCGTTGACGAAGCGGGGGTCGGCGGGGGCCGTGCCGGGTGGGAGCCCGACCCGGCCGTCGGCGGTGGCGGTGGCGGTGGCGGTGGCGGTGGCGTCCGTGGAGGCGGGTCTCCCTGAGGGGGCGGTCGCGGTCATGGCGAACCCTTCGTCCGGGGATGGAACGGGACGGCCGTGCGGGGCGTGGGGGGTTCGGCGGAGGAGCACCGGGGGTGGAGGGCGGAGGGGGCGGTCGGGGGCTTGTGTCCCCTGAGGCTTCCCGCCGGAGCCGGCGGGAACCGTTCGGCTCCGGACGGTGACGTCCGGGGCGTACGAGGGCGTACGGAGGGGTACCGCCGCATCGGCGGCCCGGAAGTGGGCGGCGGCGGAGGGAGAGGGCCGCCGGGCGGCGGCCCGGCCCCGGAGGAGGCGGTGTGCCATGGCAGCGGCAGTGTCGGAGGAGCTGTGGAACGAGTTCCACGCCGTGGTCGACATGACGTCGCGCGAGCTGGAGGACTGGCTGCGCACCTCGGCGGCCGGCGAGGAGACCGAGGAGCCGCCGCCGCACGCCGGGAACGTCACGGGCCGGCAGGTCCTGGCCGTCCTCGGCAAGCGCCCCGGCGACCTGACGGACTCGGACGCGCGGGTGATGCGCCAGGTGGTCGAGGTCGTCCACGCCCGGCGCGGCCCGGAGCCGCGCGCCACGGCGGGTGACGCCCGGTGGCGGCACGCGATGATGAACCTCGGCCACGACCCCCTGAAGCCCGCCTGACGGGCAACGAGGTGAACGCCTGGCGGCCGTCCGCGCGGCCGATCCGGGCGGGCCGGGAGCGGGGGCCCGCGCGCTAGGGGGTCAGCGCGGGGATGACGTCGGAGCCGTAGGCGTCGATGGTGCCCTCGCGGTGGTCGTGCATGGCGTAGACGGCGAACTGGTCGACGCCGAGGTCCTTCAGCCGGCGGAGCTTGTCGACGTGGGCCTCGGCGGGGCCGAGGAGGCAGAAGCGGTCGACGATCTCGTCGGGGACGAAGGCGGTGTCGGGGTTGTCGGCGCGGCCGTGGTGGGAGTAGTCGTAGCCCTGCCGGTCCTTGATGTACGCCGTCAGCTCCTCCGGCACCATCGAGGAGTGCTCGCCGTACTTGGCGACCAGGTCGGCGACGTGGTTGCCGACCATGCCGCCGAACCAGCGGCACTGGTCGCGGGCGTGGGCCAGGGCCCCGGGCGAGTCGTCGGCCGTGACGTACGCGGGGGCGGCGACGCAGATCGTGAGCGCGTCGGGGTCGCGGCCGGCCTCCCGGGCCGCCTCGCGGACCGCCTTGACCATCCACTCCGTGAGGAAGGGGTCGGCGAGCTGGAGGATGAAGCCGTCGGCCTTCCGCCCGGCCAGGGCGAGGGCCTTCGGCCCGTACGCCGCCATCCACACCGGGAGCTTGCCGTTCTTGACCCAGGGGATGCGGACCGGGTTGCCGTCGACCTCCGCCTCCCGTCCCTCCGCCAGGTCGCGGATGACCTCGATGGCCTCGCCCAGGCGGGCCAGGGTGTTGGGCCTGCGGCCGGCGACGCGCATGGCGGAGTCGCCGCGGCCGATGCCGCAGACGGTCCGGTTGCCGAACATGTCGTTGAGGGTGGCGAAGGTGGAGGCCGTCACCTCCCAGGTGCGCGTGCCCGGGTTGGTCACCATGGGGCCGACGCGGAGCTTGGTGGTGTGTTCGAGGATCTGGCTGTAGATGACGAAGGGCTCCTGCCAGAGCACGGCGGAGTCGAAGGTCCAGCCGTAGCGGAAGCCGTTGCGCTCCGCCCGGCGCATCAGACCGACGACCTGCGAGGCGGGCGGGTCGGTCTGCAGGACGAGTCCGAAGTCCAAGGGTCGGCCTCCTAGTTCAGGTACTGGCAGAGGGAGCGGGGGACGAAGGCGCCGTGTCCGGCGCGGCCGACGTACGTGCGCCGGTCGATGACGACCGTGCCGCGCGAGAGGACGGTCTCGACCTGGCCGGTCACCGTCCTCCCCTCGTACGCCGAGTAGTCGACGTTCATGTGGTGGGTCTCGGCGGACAGCGTCTGGGTGGTGTGCGGGTCGTAGATGACGAGGTCCGCGTCGGCGCCGGGGGCGATGGTGCCCTTCTGCGGGTAGAGGCCGAACATCCGCGCCGGGGTGGCGCAGGCGATCTCGATCCAGCGGCGGCGGCTGATGTGTCCGTCGACGACGGCCTGGTGGAGGAGGTCCATGCGGTTCTCCACGCCCGGCAGGCCGTTGGGGATCTTCGAGAAGTCGCCCCGGCCCAGCTCCTTCTGGCCCGTGAAGCAGAACGGGCAGTGGTCGGTGGAGACCACCTGGAGGTCGTTCGTCCGCAGCCCCCGCCAGAGCGCCGCCTGGTGCTCCTTCGGCCGCAGCGGCGTCGAGCACACGTACTTGGCGCCCTCGAAGTCCGGCTCCGCCAGGTTGTCCGTCGACAGGAAGAGGTACTGCGGGCAGGTCTCCCCGAAGACCGGCAGACCCATGTCGCGCGCCGCCGCCAGCTCCGCCACCGCCTCCTGCGCCGACACGTGCACCACGTACAGCGGGGAACCGGCCACCCGGGCGAGCTGGATCGCCCGGTGGGTCGCCTCCGCCTCAAGCAGCGCCTTGCGGACCTCCCCGTGGAAGCGGGGATCGGTCTCGCCCCGGGCCAGGGCCTGCTCGACGAGGACGTCGATCGCGATGCCGTTCTCCGCGTGCATCATGATCAGCCCGCCGGTGCCGGCCGCGACCTGCATGGCCCGCAGGATCTGCCCGTCGTCCGAGTAGAAGACGCCGGGATAGGCCATGAAGAGCTTGAAGGAGCTGATGCCCTCCTGGACGAGCAGCGGCATCTCCCGCAGGGTGGCGGGGGTGACGTCCGACATGATCATGTGGAAGGCGTAGTCGATCGCGCAGTTGCCGTCGGCCTTGGCGTACCAGGCGTCGAGGCCCTCGCGGAGGGTGTGGCCGACGGACTGGACGGCGAAGTCGACGATGGTGGTCGTGCCGCCCCAGGCGGCGGCGCGGGTGCCGGTCTCGAAGGTGTCGGAGGCGAAGGTGCCGCCGAAGGGCAGTTCCATGTGGGTGTGGGCGTCGACGCCGCCCGGGATGACGTAGCGGTCGGTGGCGTCGAGGACGCGGTCGGCGGTCCAGCCGGCCGCCGCGTCGGAGCCGTGGGCGGCGAGCGCGGCGACGCGGCCGTCCTCGACGAGGACGTCGGCGTGGAGTTCGTCGGAGGCGGTGACGACGAGGCCGCCCCGGATGAGGGTTCGGGTGCTCACGGGACTTGTCTCCTGCCGACTAGAGGGAGCGGAGGGCCTGTTCGAGGATCGCGGCGCCCTCCTCGGCCTCGGCGACGGTCACCGAGAGCGGCGGGGCGACGCGCAGCGCGCTGGTGTCGTGGCCGCCGCCCTTGCCGATGAGGAGGCCGTTCTCGCGGGCCTTCTCCAGGACGGCGGAGGCCGCTTCGGGGGCGGCCGCGCCGGTGACGGGGTCGGCGAGCTCGACGCCGATCATGAGGCCCCGGCCGCGGACCTCGCGGACGAGGTCGACGCCGGCCGCGGCGGCCCGCAGCCGCTCGATGAGCAGGCCGCCGACGCGGCGGGCGTTGCCCTGGAGGTCGTGGTCGAGGAGATGGGTGAGGTTGGCGAGTCCCGCGGCCATGGTGACGGGCGAACCGCCGAAGGTGGAGAGGGAGTTGGCGTCGAGACAGTTCATGATCTCGGCGCGGGCGACGACGCCGCCGACGGACATGCCGTTGCCGATGCCCTTGGCGAAGGTGAGCATGTCGGGCGGTCCGGCCTGGCCGTGCGCCTGCCAGCCCCAGAAGTGGTCGCCGGTGCGGCCCCAGCCGGTCTGCACCTCGTCGGAGATCCAGAGGACGCCGTGCCGGTCGAGGACGCGGCGGAAGGCGGCGTAGAGGCCGTCGGGCGGGGAGGTGAACCCGCCGACGCCCTGGACGGGTTCGGCGATGAGGGCGGCGACCCGGTGGGTGTGGCCAAGGAGGTCTTCGAGGTCGGCGACGGCGGCCTCGGTGAAGCGCTCGTCGGTGAGGCCGGCGAAGGGGCCCCGGGAGCGGACCGCGCCGTGCACGTAGAGGGTCTGGAGCGGGGAGAGGGTGGTGGGCGACCAGGAGCGGTTGCCGGTGACGCCGACGGTCGAGAAGGAGCGGCCGTGGTAGCTGTTGCGCATCGCCAGGATCTGGTTCGAGCGGCGGTACGCGGTGGCGAGGAGGAGGGCCGTGTCGTTGGCCTCGGTGCCGGAGGTGGTGAAGAAGACGCGGGCGTCGGGGATGCCGGAGAGGGTGGCGATCCGCTCGGCGAGCTCCACCATCGGCCGGTTGAGGTAGAGGGTGGAGGAGTGGACGATCCGGCCGGCCTGTTCGGCGATCGCCTTGGTGACCTCGGGGAGGGCGTGGGCGGTCATGGTGGTGAGGATGCCGCCGAAGAAGTCGAGGTAGCGGCGGCCCTCGGCGTCCCAGACGTGCCGGCCCTCGCCGTGGGTGATCTCCAGCGGCTCGTCGTAGTAGAGCGCCAGCCAGTCGGGGAGGACGGCGCGGTGGCGGGCGTACAGGGAGGTCACGGGCGCACCAGCCCGTCGTACGCGTCGGGGCGCCGGTCGCGGTAGAAGGCCCACTGCTGCCGGACCTCCTCGATGACGCCGAAGTCGAGGTCGCGGACGACGAGTTCCTCCTCCTTGTCGGAGGCGACGTCGCCGACGAACCGGCCGCGCGGGTCGACGAAGTAGCTGGTGCCGTAGAAGTCGTTGTCGCCGTACTCCTCCACGCCGACGCGGTTGATGGCGGCGACGAAGTACTCGTTGGCGACGGCGGCGGCGGGCTGCTCCAGCTGCCACAGGTAGGACGAGAGGCCGCGGTGGGTGGCCGACGGGTTGTAGACCAACTGGGCTCCGTTGAGGCCGAGTTGGCGCCAGCCCTCGGGGAAGTGGCGGTCGTAGCAGATGTAGACGCCGACCTTGCCGACGGCGGTGTCGAAGACCGGCCAGCCGGCGTTCCCCGGGCGGAAGTAGTACTTCTCCCAGAACCCCTTGACCTGCGGGATGTGGTGCTTGCGGTACTTGCCGAGGTAGCGGCCGTCGGCGTCGATCACGGCCGCGGTGTTGTAGTAGAAGCCCTCGGACTCGACCTCGAAGACGGGGACGACGATCACCATGCCGGTCTCGCGGGCGAGGTCCCGCATCCGCCGCACGGTGGGGCCGTCCGGCACGGGCTCGGCCCAGCGGTAGTGCTCCGGTTCCTGGACCTGGCAGAAGTAGGGGGCGTTGAACACCTCCTGGAAGCCGATCACCTTCGCGCCCTGCCGGGCGGCCTCGCGGGCGTGCTCCTCGTGCTTGGCGATCATGGATTCGGTGTCGCCGGTCCAGGTCGCCTGGACGAGTGCGGCGCGTACGACGGTCATGAGGTGCTCCTTCGGCGCGGCGTCAGAGAGCCTCTACGCCCGTAGACACGGTGCGTAGGAAGAGAACGTAAGCCCCGTCACACCCCGGAGCAAGACCACTGCCGCGAAGCAGACGAGTCGATCATGTTTCATACCCGAGTGGTCCACGTCGGACACGTACCGACACGTACCGACTGCTCCCCGCTCGTACGCGTCCGCCGCACGGCTCCGTCCGCGCGGGCCCACCTCCACGGACCCGCCACCACGGGCCCGTTTCCACCGGTCCGGCCCGCGGCCCGCCTTCAGGCGCCGAGGACGCCGCCGACCCGCAGCGCGTGCCGCAGGGCGCGGTCGTCGGCGGGCGAGAGGGCACGGGCCGCCGCGCCGAGCCGGGGCACGAGGAGGGCCGGGTCCACGGCGGCCAGCCGGGCCGCCTCCTCGGCGGTGCGGACCCGGAGGAAGGAGGCGAGCAGCGCCCCCACCTCGCGGTCGCGGCCCTCCGCGGCCAGCGCGGCGACGGCGCCGGCCAGCTCCTCCACGGGCCGGGCCAGGCCCTGGCGCAGCAGTTGCTCGCAGTCGTCGCCGCGGCCCGCGTCGGCGAGCGCCCCGGCGACGGCGGCCAGCCGGGCGGAGGGCAGCGAGGCGGCCTCCCAGAGCAGGGTGTCCCAGTCGGCGCCGAGCCCGGCGCGGTGGAGCTCCCGGGCGAGCGCGGGCAGCCGGGCGGGCGGCCCGCCGAGCGCCTCGCACAGCAGCACGTGCGCCTCGCCGGTACGGCCCTGGGCGCGCAGCCGCTGGAGGGCGTGGACGGCGTTGGCGGCCCGGGCGGCCTCCTCGGGCCCGTCCTGGGCGGCGGGCGCGGCGGGTCCCTCCGGGGCGGCGGTACGCGCGGCGGCGCGACCCCGGAAGCGGGCGCCGCGCGGCTCCGCCCCGCCGGCCGGGAGACCGGGCACAGCGGCGGGCGCGGGCTCCTCGGCGCCGCCGGCCCAGGCGTACCGGGCGCCGCGGGGACGCCGCCGCTCCGGCACGGGCGCGGTCTCCCCGGCCGGGCCGGCGGCCCCGTCCGGCGCGGGCGCGCGCAGCCGGTCGAGGCGGTCGGTGAGGTCGACGAGCCGGGCGGTGGCGCGGGCGTGGTCGTCGCGGGTCCAGGCGAGGTCGTGCTCCAGCCGGGCCGTCTCCCCGGGGCCCGGGGCCGGGTGGGAGCCGAGCCGCCACTCCAGTTCCCCGATCCGGGTCGCGGCGTGGCGGCGTTCGCGCTCCATCAGCTCGCGGCGCTCGGCCAGCGCCTCGCCGCCGCCGGGCCGCCGGTCGTGGGCGCGGGCGGCGGCCTCGTACAGCTCCCGTCCCCGCTCCGGGGCCTCCCCCGCGTCCTGGAGCAGGGACTCGACGATGTCCCAGGGCAGGATCTCGGCGCCGTCGAGACAGGCGCGCAGGCCGTCGGGGTCCCGTTCGGCGAAGACGGCCCACCAGCCGCCGGCCGTCCCGGCGCGGGCGGCGAGGCCGCCCAGCCAGTGGGTGAACTCCACCATCTCCGACGGAAGATGAGTGTCCGTCATCTGTTCGCACCTGCCCCGCGGTCGAAGGGAACCTTCCGGTCCGCCGCAGGGCATTGCACCGCACGCGTGTTACGGGACGGCTACGGACCGTTTTCCTTTCCGTGCCCCGGGGACCACGTTCACCTCCGGGGAGGGGTCAGAGGGTGACGACGATGCCGGCGTGCGGGCGCTTGCCGAGGCGGACGATCGTGGCCGGCAGGTCGATCAGCCAGAACTGGTAGGTGTACTTGCGGGAGAGCAGCCTGCGGATGCCGCGCAGCTCCTCCTCCGTGGCGATCCGGGCGGTGCCGGAGACCCGGGCGGCGCCCTCGGCGACGTTGCCGCGCACGTCGCAGAGGGCCAGCTCGACCGCGGGGTCGGCGCGGAGCCGCTTGACCTTCCAGGAGTCTGCGCGGGTCCACACGTACACCCGCCCGTCGTCGACGGCGTACCAGACGGGGGTGGCGACCCCGGTCCCGTTCTTCCGGAAGGTGGTGAGGCTGAGGTAGCGGCCGCGGCGCAGCTCTTCGGGCGTCATGGCCGACGAGCCTACGCGGGGGCGGGTCCGTCAGGCGGGCCGGTGGTGGTGCCGGGCGTCGGCGATCTCGGCGCCGTGGGCGCGGGCCCAGGCGCAGGCGGTGTCGAGGGGGTCGAGGAGCGAGCGGCCGAGCGGGGTGAGGGCGTACTCGACCCGGGGCGGGCTCTCGTCGTGGACGGTCCGGGTGAGGAAGCCGTCGCGCTCCATGGCGCGGAGGGTCTCGGTGAGCACCTTGGGGGTGATCCAGTGCAGGGGGACGCGGAGTTCGGTGAAACGCCGGGGCGTCCCGTCCTCCAGGCAGCGCAGCACCATCGCCGTCCACTTGCCGCCGACGCGGATGGGCTGGACGGCACTCCCGTCGCAGTCGGGGTCGCGGAAGAGGGAGGGGCTCAGCGGCTGGGGGGACGGCTGTTCGATCACAGAGCCGACGCTAGCCCAGTACCGTTGAAGTAACCAGGGAGGCCCGTTCTACCGTCCGGCCATGGACAACGACAGCAGCAACAGCGGTGGTAAGCGCGTGGTCGTCTTCGGGGCCGGCGGGCGGGTCGGCCGGGCGGCCGTGGCGGAGGCGGTGGCCCGGGGCCACCGGGTGACCGCGGTGGTCCGCGACCCCGCCGCGCACCACGACCTGGAGGGGGCGGGCGTCGCGCTCGTCCGCGGGGACGCGACGGACGCGGCCGCGGTGGCGGCGCTCGCGGCGGGCCACGACGCGGCGGTGCACGCGGCGGTCCGGCTCGACCTGCCCTCGGTGGAGTTCTTCACGGCCGCGGCGCGGGCGCTGATCGCCGGGCTCGCCGAGGCGGGGGTCGGGCGGCTGCTCGCCCTGGGCATCGTCGCGACCCTGGAGACCGCGCCCGGGACGCGGATGATGGACGCGCCCGGCTTCCCCGAGGAGTACCGGGCCTTCGCGCAGGGGCACGTGGCCGAGTTCGAGCTGCTGACGGCGGAGGCCGGGGCCGGGCTCGACTGGCTGATGGTCGTCCCGCCGGCGGAGCTGGACGCGGAGGCGGAGCGGACGGGCGGGTACCGGACGGCGGTGGGCGCGGTGATCGACGGCGGGGGCCGCATCGCCCACGCCGATCTGGCGCTCGCCCTCCTGGACGAGATCGAGGCGC
The DNA here is from genome assembly GCF_040636735.1 of Streptomyces sp. NPDC035033. Taxonomy (NCBI): domain Bacteria; kingdom Bacillati; phylum Actinomycetota; class Actinomycetes; order Kitasatosporales; family Streptomycetaceae; genus Streptomyces; species Streptomyces sp. NPDC035033. The sequence goes on from NZ_JBEZUZ010000136.1 coordinate 10,434, forward strand.
CCCGCCACAGCCGGGTCCAGCTCGCGGTCGCGGCCTGACGCGGCCGGGCCCCCGGCCCCGGCCGGGGGCTCAGTCCCGCTCGCCGAGCCGGCCGAGCCCTCTGGCCAGCTCCTCCTGGTTCATCACCGGCGAGTAGTGGACCTTGGCACCGAGCCTCATGAAGAACGGCTCGGAGAGGAACGGCAGGTCGGAGCTCTCGGCCAGGTCGAAGAAGAAGTAGCCGGTGCGGCAGCCGTTCTCGACGGTGAAGTAGGCGGCCTCGGGACGGATGCGCCCGAGCGCCTCCTGCATGAGCCCCTGGACGGCGCCCTGCCGGATGAGCTCGTTGGAGGTCGTGGTGTCCATCTCGACCTTCAGGAGCATGCGCATGGCACGACCCCCTTCCCGGCCGGGCGGAGGCTCCGCGCGGGGCCCTCGGGCCACCCGGACGTCCTCACCTCCAGCCTCCTCCCCCGCCTCCGCGGGGGCCACCCGGCGGCGGGCGCCCGCCTCAGGCGGGCAGCAGCGCGCAGCGGACGAGCAGCTCGTCCAGCGACAGGTCGAGGACGCCGGCGAGGGCCGCGACCGTGAAGAAGGCCGGGGTGGGGGCGCGACCGGTCTCGATCTTGCGGAGGGTCTCGGCCGACAGGCCGGCCGCCGCCGCGATCTCGACCATCGAGCGCTCGCCGCGGGCCTCGCGCAGCAACCGCCCGAGCCGCTCGCCGCGCTCGCGCTCTTCGGGGGTGAGGGGGGTGCGCACCATGGCGCCCACTCTACCCGCCCGACCCCATTTCTATACCGGTATAGTAATGGGAATGGTGGAGATCAAGACCGAAGAGAACCTGACGGCGATGCGCGAGGCGGGCCGCGTGGTGGCCCGCGCCCTGGCGGCGGCACGGGAGCTGGCGGCGCCCGGCGTGCCGGTCGCCGCCCTGGACCGGGCGGCGCGGGAGGTGCTGGCCGCGGCGGGCGCCGACTCGCCCTTCCTGGGCTACCGCCCGGACTGGGCGCCGGTGCCCTTCCCCGGCGTCCTCTGCGTGTCCGTCAACGACGCGATCGTGCACGGCGTCCCGGACGGCACGGTCCTGCGGGACGGCGACCTGGTCTCCGTGGACTGCGGGGCCCGGCTGGCCGGCTGGGTCGGGGACGCGGCGGTGAGCTTCACCGTCGGCCGCGCCCGCCCCGAGGACACCCGGCTGATCGGCGCCGCCGAGGAGGCCCTGGCGGCCGGCATCGCGGCGGCGGTCGTCGGCAACCGGATCGGGGACATCGCGCACGCGGTGGGCACGGTCTGCCGCGGGGCCGGGTACGGCATCCCGGACGGCTTCGGCGGACACGGTGTCGGCCGCGCCATGCACGAGGGCCCCGACGTGCCCAACGAGGGGCGGCCGGGGCGCGGGATGAAGCTGCGGCCCGGCATGGTCCTGGCGATCGAGCCGATGCTCGTCGGAGGCGGCGGCGACGGCCACTACACGGCCCGGGACGGCTGGACGGTCCGCACCCTCGACGGCTCCCGCGCCGCCCACGCCGAGCACACGGTCGCCGTCACGGCCGCGGGTCCCCGGATCCTGACCGCCCTCTGACGGCGCCTCCCGCCGGCGGGGCGGCCGGGGCCCCGGCCGGCGGGCACGGCTCACCGGCCGGGGCGGACCACCATCGCCGAACCGCCGCCCCGGCGGACGGTCTCGGCGGCGGCGAGCCAGCGTCCGCCGGGGAGCCGCTGGACGCCGGTGGCCGCGCCGATCTCCGGGTTCTGCCGGAAGACGTGCCCGAGGGCTTCGAGCTCGGCGCGCAACGGGCTGTTCCAGAGCGCCGGTTCGAGGTCCGTGGCCGCCTGGTTGCGCTGGCTGGCGCGGGGGGCGGCGATGGCGTCGACGAGCGGCAGGCCCCGGTCGAGGAAGCCGGTGAGGGTCTGCAGGACGGTGGTGACGATGGTGGCGCCGCCCGGCGAGCCGAGGGCGAGGACCGGCCGGTCGTGGCGGTCCAGGACGATCGTCGGGGAGATGGAGGACCGGGGGCGCTTGCCGGGGCCCGGCAGGTTGGGGTCGTGGACGGCGGGGTTCGCCGGGGCGAAGGAGAAGTCGGTCAGCTCGTTGTTGAGCAGGAAGCCGCGGCCGGGCACGGTGATGCCGCTGCCGCCGGTGGACTCGATGGTGAGGGTGTAGGCGACGACGTTCCCCCACCGGTCGGCGACCGTGAGGTGGGTGGTGTTCTCGCCCTCGTACGTCGTCGGGGCCGCTGTCCCGCCGCTCGCGCAGTCCCGCGGGTCGCGCGGGTCGCCGGGCGCGAGGGGACTGGTGAGGACGGCGTCGTCGCGGATCAGGCAGGCCCGGGAGTCGGCGTACCGCTGGGAGAGGAGGCCCCGGACGGGCACGGGCTCGAAGGCGGGGTCGCCGACCCAGCGGCCCCGGTCGGCGAAGGCGATCCGGCTCGCCTCGATGAAGCGGTGGAGGTACCGGGCGGGCGGGACGGAGGACAGGTCGCCGGTCTCCAGGATGTTGAGGGCCTCGCCGACGGTCGTGCCGCCGGAGGACGACGGAGCCATGCCGTAGACGTCGAGGCCCCGGTAGGAGACCTTGGTGGGCGCGCGCCGGACCGTGCGGTAGGCGGCGAGGTCCCGTTCGGTGAGGTCGCCGGGGCGGACGGTCCGGCCGGAGCCCGCGCGGACCGGCGGGGTGCGGACGGTGTCCACGATGTCGCGGGCGAGCGGCCCCCGGTAGAGGGCGTCGGTGCCCCGCTTCCCGAGGAGGGCGTACGTGCGCGCCAGGTCGGGGTTCTTCACGACGGAGCCGACCTCGGGCAGCCGCCCGCCGGGCAGGAAGAGCGCGGCGGAGGCCGGGAAGTCGCGGAAGCGGGCCTCGTTGGCGGCGGTCTGGGCGCGGTAGGTGGCGTCCACGGTGAAGCCCTCGCGGGCGAGCCGCTCGGCGGGGGCGAGGAGGGTGCTCAGCGGTTTGCTGCCCCAGGCGTCGAGGGCGGTCTTCCAGGTGGCGGGGGTGCCGGGGGCGCCGACGGAGCGCCCGCTGGTCATCGCCTCCTCGAAGGGGATCGGCGCGCCGTTCTCCAGGAAGAGGCCGGCGCCGGCGGAGGCGGGGGCCGTCTCCCGGCCGTCGACGGTGTGGACGGTACGGCTGCGGGCGTCGTAGTGGACGAAGTAGCCGCCCCCGCCGATGCCGGCCGAGTAGGGCTCGGTGACGCCGAGGGCGGCGGCGACGGCGACGGCCGCGTCGACCGCGTTGCCGCCCTGCCGCAGGACCTCGACGCCGGCGGCGCTGGCGTCGGCGTCGACGCTGGCGACGGCGCCGCCGTACCCCACGGCCACGGGCACCTTCTCCGGCGCGGCCGGCCGGGCCTGTGCGACCGGCGC
>NZ_JBEZUZ010000137.1:0-13616 GCF_040636735.1 Streptomyces sp. NPDC035033
CTGCTCATGGACGTCCTGAAGGTGCTGGCGCCCAAGCAGCGCAGCGTCGTGGTGCTGCGGCACTGGGCCCGTGCCCCGGATGGCCGCCCGCCGCCGCCGGCCCGCTCCCCAGACAGACGAAGAGCGCGGCGAGGAGCGTCGCCACGGCACTCACCAGTGCCAGGGGACGCGCGTGCCGGGACGGGCGTTCGAGCCGCAGGGCTCCCATGGGCGCAGATCGTAGTGGGCGGGGCGGCTCCGTGGGCCGAACGGGGTAGGACTTCCGGAGGTCCTCGGTTACCTGTGTCACACCCGAACAGGCAGTATGGGTGTGCAACGTGCGCGAAACCATGTGGTGGGATGCTCAGGTGCCCCCCGATGTGCCCGAGGCGGTGGGAGCAGGCGGCCTGACCAGCGAGGATGGGTGTGGAAATGGACAAGCAGCAGGAATTTGTGCTCCGTACGCTCGAAGAGCGCGACATCCGCTTCGTGCGCCTGTGGTTCACCGACGTGCTCGGCTTCCTGAAGTCGGTCGCCGTCGCCCCCGCCGAGCTGGAGCAGGCCTTCGACGAGGGCATCGGCTTCGACGGCTCCGCGATCGAGGGCTTCGCCCGCGTCTACGAGTCCGACATGATCGCCAAGCCGGACCCGGGCACCTTCCAGATCCTGCCCTGGCGGGCCGAGGCGCCCGGCACGGCCCGGATGTTCTGCGACATCCTCATGCCGGACGGCTCGCCGTCCTTCGCGGACCCGCGCTTCGTCCTCAAGCGGGCCCTCGCCAAGGCGTCCGACCTCGGCTTCACCTTCTACACCCACCCCGAGATCGAGTTCTTCCTGCTGAAGGACAAGCCGCTCGACGGTTCGCGCCCCACCCCGGCCGACAACTCCGGCTACTTCGACCACACCCCGCAGAACGTGGGCATGGACTTCCGCCGCCAGGCCATCACCATGCTCGAATCGATGGGCATCTCCGTCGAGTTCTCCCACCACGAGGGCGCCCCGGGCCAGCAGGAGATCGACCTCCGCTACGCCGACGCGCTCTCCACCGCCGACAACATCATGACCTTCCGCCTGGTCATGAAGCAGGTCGCGCTGGAGCAGGGCGTCCAGGCCACCTTCATGCCGAAGCCGTTCTCGGAGTACCCCGGCTCGGGCATGCACACCCACCTCTCCCTCTTCGAGGGCGACCGGAACGCCTTCTACGAGTCGGGCGCCGAGTACCAGCTCTCCAAGGTGGGCCGCTCCTTCATCGCGGGCCTGCTGAAGCACGCGGGCGAGATCTCCGCCGTGACCAACCAGTGGGTCAACTCGTACAAGCGGATCTGGGGCGGCTCCTCCCGCACCGCCGGCTCCGGCGGCGAGGCCCCCTCGTACATCTGCTGGGGCCACAACAACCGCTCCGCCCTCATCCGCGTCCCCATGTACAAGCCCGGCAAGACCGGCTCCTCCCGCGTCGAGGTCCGCTCCATCGACTCCGGCGCCAACCCCTACCTGACCTACGCGGTCCTCCTCGCCGCCGGTCTCAAGGGCATCGAGGAGGGCTACGAGCTCCCCGCCGGCGCCGACGACGACGTCTGGGCCCTCTCCGACTCCGAGCGCCGCGCGATGGGCATCGAACCCCTCCCGCAGAACCTCGGCGAGGCCATCGCCCTCATGGAGAAGTCCGAACTGGTCGCCGAGACCCTCGGCGAGCACGTCTTCGACTTCTTCCTGCGCAACAAGAAGCAGGAGTGGGAGGAGTACCGCTCCGAGGTCACGGCCTTCGAGCTGCGGAAGAACCTGCCGGTGCTGTAGCCGCGGGCCGGAGCGGGCAGAGCCGGGAACCGGCGCTCAGGGCCGACGGTGACGGACCGTCGGCCCTGAGCCGTCTCCCTCGCCCCGGGCCGTCCCCGGGCCGTCCATGGGCCGTCCCCGGGCCGCCGGACGTCGAACCGGGTCTCCGCGGAGCCCGTCCACGACCCGGCGGACCGGCCGTTCTGCCGGTCCTTCGACGGCGGGTGACGGGGGAATTCCCTTGCCGCCGGGGGCCGGTGTCCCCAGACTGCGGTGCGTGAAGACCGAGACCGCCGCCACCGAGCGGCTGCTGCTGCGTCCCCTGACCGTGCCCGAGGGGGAGCGGGTCGTCGCCCGGGTGGTGCTGCCGGGGGAGCGGTGGGCGGAGGGGTATCCGGGGGTGGGTGACCTCGCCTCCGTGAGTTCGTTCCTTCGGGGATGTGCCGAGCACGGGGATCCGGGGCCGTACCGGACGTATCAGATACGGCTGCGGGGGAGCGGGCTCGTCGTCGGCGGGATCGGGTTCCACGGGCCGCCGGGGGCGGACGGGGGCGTGACCGTGGGGTACGGGATCGTGCCGGGGGAGCGGGGGAAGGGGTACGCCTCCGAGGCGCTGGCCGCGGTGGTCGGCATCGCCCGGGAGGCGGGGGCCACCGTGCTGCGGGGCGACGCCGATCCCGGCAACGTCGCCTCCCACCGGGTGATGGAGCGCGCCGGGATGCGGCGCGCGGGAGAAGGGGACGGGCTGGTGCGGTTCCTGGTGGAGCTCGGGCCGCGGTAGCCCGGCGGCGCTCAGCGTTCGGAGAGTTCCGAGGGGGCCTCCTGGACCACCCACCCGTTGCCGTCGGGGTCCTCGAAGGCGAGGAAGGAGTTCCAGGTGTCGCCCTTGCCCTCCTCCCAGCCGTCCGGACCGACGTGCATCACGGGGGAGACGTCGACGCCGGCCCCGACGAGCGCGGCCCGGGCCGCCTCGATGTCGGTGACGCACAGCTGGAGGCCGTGCAGGCCGCCCGGGGCCGTCGTCCTCGTGCCGGGCATCGGCGGCATGCCGGAGAGCAGCGCGATGGAGCAGCGCGAGCCGGGCGGGGTCGCCTGGACGATCCGCGTCCCGGGCGCGACCTCGTCGTCCAGGTCGACGACGAAGCCGCACTTCTCGGCGTAGAACTCCTTCGCCCGGTCCACGTCGGTGACGGGGACCGGGACGACTTCCAGTGTCCACTTCATGGGACCACCGTCCCGCACCCGGCCGCGCTCCGCACCTCCTCCACGCGGAGGACCCGGCGGAGGACCCGGCGGAGGATCTGACGCAGGACCTGACGGAAAACCTCCTTGCCCCCGACCGGGTGACCTGATCGTTTCGTTCGAGGGGCGGGAACGATCGGGAACGACCGCTTCGGCGTCACACAACCTCCCTATAGTGACCACGCGTTGGCCGCACACCGCAGGAGACAGGACTGATGACGCCCTCCCCGTCCGCACGGCCGCCCGCCCCCGATCCGGCACCCCCGTCCGGGTGCCCCGCGGCCGTCCCGCTCTCCGGCCCCGGCTTCCAGGCCGACCCGCAGGCCCTCTACCGGGCCGTGCGCCGCGACCACGGCCCCGTCGTCCCCGTCGAACTCCCCGGCGGCCTCCCCGCCTGGCTGGTCGTCGGCTACCGCGAGGTCCACCAGGTCACCAGCGACCCCGAACTCTTCCCCCGGGACGTCGGCCTGTGGAACCAGTGGCCGCACGTCCCCGACGACTGGCCGCTGCTCCCGATGGTCGGACGGCCCCTGCCCTCGATCTACTTCACCGCCGGCGAGGAGCACCGGCGCCACGTCCGGATGGTCGTCCCCGCCCTGGAGGCCGTCGACCCCTTCGAGCTCCGCGGCCACGGCGAGCAGCTGGCCGACCGGCTCGTCGACGCCTTCTGCGCCCGCGGCACCGCCGACCTCGTCGTCGACTTCTGCGAACCCCTCCCCGTCCTCGTCCTCGCCCGGCTCGTCGGCTTCCCCGACGCCGAGGGCGCCGACATCGCCCGGGTGCTGAAGGACCTCGCCGACGGCGGGCCCGGGGCGCAGAGCGCCCACCGGCGGTTCGGCGCCCACATGGCCCGGCTCGTCGCCGCGAAGCGGGCCGAGCCCGGCGACGACGTGACCTCCCGGATGCTCGCCCACCCCGAGGAGTTCACGGACGAGGAGTACGCGCTCGACCTGATGGCGATCACCGCCGCCGGGCACCTCACCACCGCCGACTGGATCGGCAACTCCGTCCGCCTGATGCTCACCGAGCCCGACTTCGCCGACTCGATGGCCCACGGCCGCCGCAGCGTCGCCGACGCCATGACCGAGGTGCTCTGGGAGGACGGCCCCACCCAGATCCTCGCCGGCCGCTGGCCCGTCCGCGACACCCGCCTCGGCGGGCGGCGGATCAAGGCCGGCGACCTGCTGCTCCTCGGCCTCGGCGCCGCCAACACCGACCCGGTGGTCCGCCGGGGCGCCCCCGGCGCCACCCCCTCCGAACGCGGCGGCGCCGGCGCCCACCTCGCCTTCAGCCACGGCGAGTACCGCTGCCCCTTCCCCGCCCAGGAGATCGCCGAGACCATCGCCCGCACCGGCATCGAGGTCCTGCTCGACCGGCTGCCCGACCTCGAACTCGCCGTCCCCGAGAGCGCACTGGTCCGCCGCCCCTCCGCCTTCCTGCGCGGCACCACCGCCCTGCCCGTCCGGTTCACCCCCGTACCCCCGACTGGAGTCCCCTCGTGACCTGCCCGTACACGGCCGCCCAGGGCGCCGCCCCCGTCGTCATCGACCCGATGGTCACCGACCTCGACGGCGAGACCGCCCGGCTCCGCGCCGCCGGCCCGCTGGCCCGCGTCGACCTGCTCGGCGTGCCCGCCCTGGCCGTCACGCGCCACGCCGACGCCCGGCGCCTCCTGGTGGACCCCCGCCTCGTGAAGGACCTGAACGCCTGGAGCCTGTGGACGAGCGGGACGGTCACCCACGCGTGGCCGCTCATCGGGATGATCGACGCCGGCCGGTCCATGTTCACCGTCGACGGCGAGGAGCACCGCCGGCTGCGCGCCAAGACCTCCCAGGCGCTGACCCCGCGCCGCCTGGAGGCGATCCGCCCCGCCATCGAGAAGTTCACCGCGGAACTCCTCGACGCCCTGGAGGACGGCGGCCGGGACGGCGCCGTCGTCGACCTCAAGTCCGTCTTCGCGCAGCCGCTGCCCATGCGGGTCGTCGGCATGCTGATGGGCGTCGACCCCGAGGCGAACGCGATGCTCACCCGGCAGTACAAGAAGTTCTTCTCGATGCTCACCCCGCAGGAGGAGCGGCTCGCCCTCCTCGCCGAACTCGACGTCTTCTACACGGAGCTGGTCCGCGCGAAGACCGCCCTGCCCACCGACGACCTGACCTCGGGCCTCATCCTCGCCGACGAGGGCGGCGAACCGCTGACCGAGGAGGAGGTCGTCGGCAACCTCAAGGCGCTGGTCGCCGCCGGACACGAGACCACCATCGGGCTCATCCTCAACGCCGTGCGCGCCCTGCTCGCCCACCCCGACCAGCTCCGGGCGGTGCTCGCCGGGGAGGTCTCCTGGGAGGCGGTCATCGAGGAGACCCTGCGCTTCGACACCCCCACCACCCACCTCCTGATGCGGTTCGCCACCGAGGACATCGAGGTCGGCGACGCCGTGATCCCGAAGGGCGAGGGCGTGGTGATCTCGTACCGGGCGATCGGCCGCGACCCCGAGCGGCACGGCCCGGACGCCGACGTCTTCGACGTCACCCGCCCGGCCCCGAACCGGCACATGACCTTCGGTCACGGCCCGCACATCTGCCCCGGCGCGGCCCTCTCCCGCATCGAGGCGGGCATCGCCCTGCCGGCCCTCTTCGCCCGCTTCCCCCGGCTGCGCCTCGCCGTCCCCGACGCCGAGCTCCGCAACCTGCCGGTGATGACCCAGAACGACCTGGAGTCCTTCCCGGTCCTCCTCGACGCCTGAGCGCCCGGCCGGTCAGGCCGTCGGGGCCGGCGGGGGGCCGGGCGTCCAGTGCAGCCGGCCGTCCTGGCCGAGCGCGGCCACCCCGCCCGGGCCCGCCGCCGGGGCGCCCGCGAGCGGGAAGTCGAGGACGCGCCAGGTGCCGCCGCCCGGGAGCGGGACCACGGCGAGCCGGCCGGTCCGCGAGCGGGCCGCGACCAGGCCGTCCGCCGCGCTCACCGGGCCGAAGCCCGCGATGCCGCCGGCCGGCGGGGTGACCGGGGCGAGCTGGACGGTGCCCGCGAAGTCGGCCGCGCGCGGCTCGCCGGTGGCCGGCACCCGGGACCAGAGCCGGATGGCGTCGCCCGTCGGCGCCGGGCCCGCGCTCAGCGCCAGCGTGGTCGCCGGCAGCCCGGTCGGCAGCGGACCGGCCACCGGGCCGCCGTCGGACGCGCCGGTCCACATCAGGACCGAGCGGGGCGTGCCCGCGAAGACGTAGGTGCGGCCCCGGGCGTCGGTCGCCGCCACCGGGTCGCCGTGCAGGTCCGCCCCGCCCAGCGCCCGCCACGGCCCCCAGGCGCCGCCCGGCGTCCGCTCCCGCCCGGCGAGCCGGTGGTCGCCGTCGCGCAGGAAGAGCGAGACCCGTCCCGTGCCGTCCACGGTCACGGCGGGCGCGCTGATGTCCGGCGTCCGGTCCGCCTCGTCCGGCCGCCCCGGCGTGCCCAGCGAGCGCCACGGTCCGAACCGGCCGCCCGGCGCCGTCTGCTCGACCGTGACGACCTCCCGCCGGTAGCCCGCGGGCCCGGTGAAGGAGGTCCGGGTGCCGAAGACCGCGATCCGCCCGTCCGGCAGCCGTACCGAGCCGACCCCGCCGTCGAGCCCGCCGCCGGCCAGCAGTTCGGGACCCCGCCAGGCGCCGCCGGGCGGCCGGTGCCAGGTCGCCAGGTGCCCGTCCTGGACGCCGAAGGCCAGCAGGCCGCCGTCCGCGGCCGGCTGGAGCCAGCCCGTCGAGGAGCCGCGCGCGTACCGCACCGTCCCCGTCCAGCCGCGCCCGCTCGGCCGGCCCGACGCCTTCAGGTCGCCGCAGCCCGCCGGGCTGCCGCAGTCCTCCCCGTCCAGCCACGCGTACGTCTTCAGGCTGCGCAGCTTCTCCTCGGCGGTCCGGCTGTCCAGGGCCCGGGGCAGATCGGTGTTCGGGTAGCCCATGTAGCTCTGCACGCCGACGTGCGGGTGGCCGGGCCGCTCCGCGTACCGGGCCAGCGCCGCCTGCACGAACCGCGCCCCGTACGCGTGGTCCTGGTGGTCCCGCAGCCGCCCCTTCGCGTCGGTGCCGGGCGTCGGGTCGAGGGTGCGGACGAAGGTCGGCCGGAAGCGGTCGAGCAGCCCCGTCAGGGTGGCCACGACCTGCTCCTTGGAGTACGCGAAGTCGGCGGCGACCGGCGTCCCCGAGGAGAGCTGCGAGCCGAGCGCGGGGATCCGGCCGTGCCACAGGCCCCGCAGGCTCACCGGGCGGTCGGCGGAGGTCGCGCCGGCCTCGCACAGCTGGAGCCAGACCAGCCGCACCTCGGGCCGGGCCCGCAGGACGTCCAGCTCGGCCGCGCCCCCGCCGGCCGTGGGGATCACGGTCCGCTCCCAGGGGCTGGAGCGGTCGCCGGTGGCCATCTCGGCGTACGCGGCGCGGATGCCGTTCTGCCGGGCCTCGGCGAACGCGGGCTTGTCCGGCACGGCCACGGCGGCGGCCCGGCCCGCGCGGGCGTTGACGCCGTTCGACTCGCCCGCCGTCAGGTACACGGTGGTCAGCGGGGCCCGGTCGGCCAGCGACTGCGCGGTGTCCGGGTTCATGAAGTACAGGTCGTCGTCCGGGTGGGAGACGAACTGGACGACGGAGAGCGGGGCGGCGGCGCGGGCGGCCGGGTCCTTCTCCCGCGCGTCCCGGCCCGGCGTCCGGACGGCGCCCCGGGCGGCGCTCCGGGTCGCCTGCGGGTCCGGCGCGGCGGGCTTCCGGACGCCCGGGGTCCGGTCGGCGGGATCCTGGCCCCGGGCGGAGGCGGGGGTCTGGGCCTGGACCCGTGCCGCGCCCGGTGCCGGGTCCTCCTGGGCGGCCGTCGCCGTGAGTACGCCCGCGAGGGTGCCACCGGTCAGCGCGGCGACCGTCACCGCGGTCACGACGGACCGGCGGTGACGGGAGGGGCGTATGAGGCTGGAGAGGCGGCGTACGGGCATGGGCGCGGGAGGCTTTCTCTACCGGGGCGACGCGGGACGCGCCGAGGGCGACGGGCGTCCGTGACGGCGGCGGCGACGGGACGAACGACTCACATGGGTACAGGGCCGGAACGGCGGACGGGTTCCGAAAAGGCCCCGATGTGCCCGAGGTCACGTGTGATCCGTGCCGGATCCGGGCAGACGATCACGCCTTCCCGCCCCCTCCCGCCGCCGGTCCCGAAGGCCCCGCCGCCCCGCGTCCGGCGGGCCCGGCGCCCTCCCCGGCTCCGCCGCGCACGCCCGCTCCCGTCGCTGCGGATAGGCTCGATCCGTTCGGGCGTGCGGCGGCTGGAGGGAGCGGCGGAGATGACGGTGCCGGGGCGCAGGAGCAGTACGTTCTCACGGCTGCTGCGGCACGGGTTCACCGATCCGTCCGGGGCCGAGCGGCTGCTGGACCTGCCCGGACTCGCCGCGCTCCGCGGGGACCCCGTCCTGCTCGACGCGCTGGGCGCCACCGCCGACCCCGACCTCGCGCTGCGCGGCCTGGTCCGGCTGGTCGAGGCGCAGCCCGAGGCCGAGCGGCAGAGGCTCACCACCACCCTGCTGTCCGCCAAGCCCTTCCGGGACCGGCTGCTCGGGGTGCTCGGCGCCTCGGAGGCGCTCGCCGACCACCTGGCCCGGCACCCGAAGGACTGGGAGACCCTGGTCACCTACGAGGCGGTCGACCTGCACCCGGGGATCACCGAGTTCGAGCGGGGGCTCGCCGAGGCGGCCGACCCGGTGGCGCTGCGGGTCGCCTACCGCCGCTGCCTCCTCGGGATAGCGGCCCGGGACGTCTGCGGCACCACCGACGTCGCCCAGACCGCCGCCGAGCTGGCCGACCTGGCCACCGCCACCCTGCGGGCCGCCCTCGGCCTCGCCCGGGCCGCCGCCCCCGCCGACGCGGCCCTGTGCCGGCTCGCCGTGATCGCCATGGGCAAGTGCGGCGGCCACGAGCTGAACTACGTCTCCGACGTGGACGTGATCTTCGTCGGCGAGCCGGTGGAGGGCGCCGACGAGGCCAAGGCGCTCCAGGCCGCCACCCGGCTCGCCTCCCACCTCATGCGGATCTGCTCCGAGACCACCGTCGAGGGCACCATCTGGCCGGTCGACGCCAACCTCCGCCCCGAGGGCCGCAACGGCCCGCTGGTCCGCACCCTCTCCTCCCACGTCGCCTACTACCAGCGCTGGGCGAAGACCTGGGAGTTCCAGGCCCTCCTGAAGGCGCGGGCGGTGGCCGGCGACCCCGAGCTGGGGAGCGCGTACATCGACGCCGTCTCCCCGATGGTCTGGCAGGCCGCCGAGCGGGAGAACTTCGTCACCGACGTGCAGGCCATGCGCCGCCGGGTCGTCGCCACCATCCCGGCCGACCGGGTCGACCGCGAGCTGAAGCTCGGGCCCGGCGGCCTCAGGGACGTCGAGTTCGCCGTCCAGCTGCTCCAGCTGGTGCACGGCCGCAGCGACGCCACCCTGCGCGGCGGCTCCACCCTGGACGCGCTCGCCGCCCTCGCCGCCGGCGGCTACGTGGGCCGCGCCGACGCGGCCCAGCTGGACGAGGCGTACCGCTTCCTGCGCGCGATGGAGCACCGCATCCAGCTGTACCGGCTGCGCCGCACCCACCTCGTCCCGGAGGGCGAGGAGGACCTGCGCCGCCTCGGCCGCTCGCTCGGCCTGCGCACCGACCCGGTCGCCGCGCTGAACAAGGAGTGGAGGCGGCACGCCGCCGTCGTCCGCCGCCTCCACGAGAAGCTCTTCTACCGCCCGCTGCTCGACGCCGTCGCCCAGCTCGCCCCCGGCGAGATCCGGCTCAGCCCCAAGGCGGCCGGCCAGCGCCTCGAAGCCCTCGGGTACGCCGATCCCGCCGCCGCCCTGCGCCACCTGGAGGCGCTGGCCTCCGGCGTCAGCCGCAAGGCCGCCATCCAGCGGACCCTGCTGCCGGTGCTGCTCGGCTGGTTCGCCGACTCCGCCGACCCGGACGCCGGCCTGCTGGGCTTCCGGAAGGTCTCCGACGCGCTGGGCAAGACCCCCTGGTACCTGCGGCTGCTGCGCGACGAGGGCGCCGCCGCCGAGAACCTGGCCCGGGTCCTCTCCGCCGGCCGGCTCGCCCCGGACCTGCTGCTGCGCGCCCCGGAGGCCGTCGCCATACTCGGCGACCCCGAGGGGCTGAAGCCGCGCGGCCGGGACCACCTGGAGCAGGAGGTGCTCGCCGCCGTGAACCGCGCGGACGACGCCGAACAGGCCGTCGCCGCCGCGCGCGGGGTGCGCCGCCGCGAGCTGTTCCGCACCGCCGCCGCCGACCTCATCGACTCGTACGGCACCGAGGACAGCCCCCGCACCGGCGACCCGGGCGCCCTCGTCGACCGGGTCGGCGAGGCCGTCACCGACCTCAACGCCGCCACCCTCGCCGGCGCCCTGCGGGCCGCCGTGCGCGCCGAATGGGGCGACGAACTCCCCACCCGCTTCGCGGTGATCGGCATGGGCCGCTTCGGCGGACACGAGCTGGGCTACGGCTCCGACGCCGACGTCCTCTTCGTGCACGAGCCGCGCGAGGGCGTGGACGAGCAGGAGGCCGCCAAGGCCGCGGGCCGGGTGGTCACCGAGATGCGCAGGCTGCTCCAACTGCCCACCACCGACCCGCCGTTGCTCATCGACGCGGATCTGCGCCCGGAGGGCAGGAGCGGCCCCATGGTCCGCACCCTCGCCTCCTACGGGGCCTACTACCGCCGCTGGTCGCTGGTCTGGGAGTCCCAGGCCCTGCTCCGCGCCGCGCCGATGGCGGGCGACGCCGACCTCGGACGGCGGTTCACCGAGCTGATCGACCCGCTCCGCTACCCCGCCGGGGGCCTCGGCGAGGACGCGGTCCGCGAGATCCGCCGCCTCAAGGCCCGGATGGAGTCCGAACGGCTGCCGCGCGGCGCCGACCCCACCCTGCACGCCAAGCTCGGCCGCGGCGGCCTCAGCGACGTCGAATGGACCGTCCAGCTGCTCCAGATGCGGCACGGCCACGCCGAACCGGGCCTGCGCACCACCCGCACCCGGGCCGCGCTCGCCGCCGCGCTCGCCGCCGGGCTGATCGGGGCGGAGGAGGCGCAGACCCTCGACGAGGCGTGGGTCCTCGCCACCCGGGTGCGCAACGCGGTCATGCTGGTCCGCGGCCGCCCCGGCGACACCTTCCCCACCGATCCCCGCGAACTGGCCGCCGTGGGGCGCTACTTGGGCTACGGCCCCGGTCACGCCGGCGAGATGGTCGACGACTACCGGCGGATCACCCGCCGCGCCCGCGCGGTCGTCGAGGAGCTCTTCTACGGCGCCTGAGTGTCGCGGCCGGCCGGGGCGCCCCGCCCCGGCCGCGCCCGCTAGGCTCGTGGCATGGCCCTGCTCATGAGTGACGTGGACCGGTTCGAGAAGGCGCGGCCCCGCCTGGAGGCCATCGCCTACCGGATGCTCGGCTCGTCGGCCGAGGCCGAGGACGCCGTGCAGGAGACCTATCTGCGCTGGCAGGCCGCCGACACCGGGCGCGTCGAGGTGCCCGAGGCGTGGCTCACCAAGGTCCTCACCCACTACTGCCTCAACCAGCTCACCTCGGCCCGCGCCCGCCGCGAGACCTACGTCGGTCAGTGGCTCCCCGAACCGCTGCTCGCCGGCGACCCGATGCTCGGCCCGGCCGACACCGCCGAGCAGCGCGAGTCCGTCTCGTACGCGGTCCTCGTCCTGCTGGAGCGGCTGACGCCGGCCGAGCGGGCGGTGTACGTGCTGCGCGAGGCGTTCGGCTACCCGCACAAGGAGATCGCCGAGATCCTCGACATCGGCGAGGCCGCCAGCCAGCAGATCCTGCACCGCGCCCGCAAGCACGTCGCCGCCGGCCGGGCCCGCGCCGAGATCGACGAGGCCGCCGCCCGGAAGGTCGTGGAGGAGTTCCTGGCCGCCGCCGCCAGCGGCCGTACCGAACCGCTCATCCGGCTGCTCACCCACGACGCCGTCGCGGCCGGCGACGGCGGCGGCAAGGTCCCCGCCCGGGCGAGCGGCTTCGTGGGCGCGAAGGCGGTCGCGGCGTTCCTGCGCGGCCTGTTCAAGCCGACCCCGGCCAAGCGGGCCCTGGTCGGCGGCGTCCCCGACCTGTACGCCGGGACCGCGAACGGCGAGCCGGCGGTCATCGTGGTCGTGGAGGGGCGGGTCGTCGGGATCTCCTGCCTGGAGGTCACCCCGGACGGCATCGTCGCCGTCCGCAGCCAGGTGAACCCGGACAAGCTGCACCGGGCCACCGAGCGCTGGGCCGCCGGGGAGCACGGGGCCCCGCTGTACACGCTCTGACCCCCCTCCTTCAGGTGTGACGCAGGTCACATGGGGATCCTGTCAGGGATCGCCGGGCTGTCCGGTTCAAGGGGCGAGACCGCGCCGGAGGGCGCGGCCCGACCGGACAGGAGCCAGTCATGCAGCAGCACCGCATCGTCGTCCTCGGCGCCGGCTACACCGGGGCCGTCGCCGCCGGCCGCCTCGCCCGCCGGCTGCACCGCGCGGACGTGAGCATCACCCTCGTCAACCCCGAGCCCGACTTCGTCGAGCGCGTCCGGCTGCACCAGCTCGCGGCCGGCCAGGACCTCGCCCCCCGCCCCTTCGCCGAGATGTTCGCCGGCACCGGCGTCGAGCTGGAGCTCGCCCGGGTCGCCGCCGTCGACGCCGACCGCAAGGCGGTCACCCTGGAGACCGCCGGCGGGCGCCGGGAGCTGGCGTACGACTCCCTGGTCTACGCCCTCGGCAGCGGCTGGGACGACGGGGGAGTGCCCGGCGTCGCCGACCACGCCCACGAGGTGGCGAGCCGCCCCGGCGCCCTCCGCCTCCGGGCCCGGCTGGCCGCGCTGGAGGCCGGCGGGACGGTGGCGGTGGTCGGCGGCGGCCTGACCGGCCTGGAGGCCGCCACCGAGATCGCCGAGAGCCGCCCCGACCTCCGGGTGTCCCTGGTCGCCCGCGGCGGCCTCGGCGACTGGCTCTCCGCGAAGGGCCGCGCCCACCTGCGGAAGGTCGTCGCCGGGCTCGGCATCACCGTCCACGAGCACGGGTCGGTCGCCGCCGTGGCCGCGGACCGGCTGACCACCGCCGACGGCACCGTCGTCCCGGCCGACGTCACCGTCTGGACCACCGGCTTCGCCGTCCACCCGATCGCCGCCGGCAGCGGTCTGGAGCTGGCCGCCGACGGGCGGATCGTCGTCGACGCCACCATGCGCTCGGTCTCCCACCCCGACGTCTACGCGGTCGGCGACGCGGCCCTGGCCCTCGGCCCCGGCGACAAGCCGCTCCGGATGTCCTGCGCCTCGGGCGTGCCGATGGCCTGGCAGGCCGCCGACGCCCTCGCCGCCCGGCTCGCCGGCGTCAAGGTGCCCCGGGTTCCCATCCGTTACGCCCAGCAGTGCGTCTCGCTGGGCCGCAGGGAGGGCCTGATCCAGCTCGTCACCGCGGACGACCGGGCCAAGGACACGGCCCTCACCGGCCGCCTCGCCGCCCGCTACAAGGAGTTCGTCTGCAAGGGCGCCGCCTGGGGCGTCGCCCACCCGACCCTCGGCCTCCCGGCCCGCCGCCGGCGCGTGGCCGCCGGGGCCGCGGGCGCGGGCGCCGAGTCCACGTCAGAGGCACACCAGGCCGGTTCCGAAATCCTCGTCGGCCTGGT
>NZ_JBEZUZ010000138.1:0-13279 GCF_040636735.1 Streptomyces sp. NPDC035033
CACGACCCGGCCGCGGCCGTCCTCACCACCGAGTGGACCACCGCGGGTCCGGGCGCCGAGGGCGCCGGCCGCCCCGCCCGGCCCGCGGCGGACGCCACGCCCGAACTGCTCGCCGTGCTCGCCGCCCGCCACCGCGCGGGACTCGGCCTCGGCCGGCTCGGCCGCTGGGCGGAGGCGGAGGAGCTGCACCGTTCCGTCGCCGGCGACCGGACCCGGGTCCTCGGCCCCGACCACCCCGACACCCTGGCCAGCGCCTACGAGGTCGCCTTCGCCCTGGGCCGCCTCGGGCGCACGGCCGAGGCGCTGGAGGCCTTCGAGCGGGTCGCCGAGGCCCGGCTCCGCGTCCTCGGCCCCGAGCACCCCGACACCCTGGCCGCCCGTCAGGAACGCGCCTACACCCTGGGCAGGCTCGGCCGGCACGCGGAGGCGCACGCGCTCTACGCCGACGTCCTCGCCGTGCGCGAGCGCACCGCCGGCGCCGACCACCCCGACACCCTGCGCTGCCGCCACAACCTCGCGTACACCCTCGCCCGGCTCGGCCGCCTGGAGGAGTCGTACCGCACGGCCCTGGCGGTCGCCGACACCCGGGCCCGGCTGCTCGGCCCCGACCACCCCGACACCCTCGTCACCCGGCACGAACTCGCCCACACCCTGGGCCGCATGGGCCGGGCCGAGGAAGCCCTCGACCAGTACCGCGCGGTGGCCGAGGGCCGCGCCGCCTCGCTCGGCCCCGACCACCCGGACACCCTCGCCGCCCGCTACGAGACCAGCGCCTGCCTCGGCCGGCTCGGGCGGGCCGCCGACGCGCTCGCCGTCTGCCGGGACCTGGTCGCCGTCCGCACCCGCACCCAGGGCGCCGACGCTCCGGAGACCCTGCGCGTGCGGCACGCCCTCGCCGTCCACCTGTCCCGGCTCGGCCGCTGGCAGGAGGCGCTCGACACCGCCCAGGCGGTGCACGCGGCCCGCCGGCGCGTCCTCGGCCCGGACCACCCCGACACCCTGCGCAGCCGCCGCGAGGCCGCCGTCGTCCTCGGCCGGCTCGGCCGCTGGGACGAGGCCCTCGCCCCGCTGCGGTCCCTCGCCGAGGCCCGCGGCCGGACCCTCGGCCCCCTCCACCCGGACACCCTCGCCGCCCTCGCCGACCTCACCCACTGCCTCGACCGGCTCGGCCGGCACACCGAGGCCGACGCCGTCCGGCGCGGCGGCACCACGGGCGCGCCCGACGGGTCCGGCGGGCCAACTCCCTCCGGCGCCCGCTGAGTCGGCCCCGGCCGCGCTGATTTAATGACCGGTGTGATCACCGACCGCTCCGGCGACGCCGTCCCCGTCCCCCGCACGCCCGCCCCCGGCCCGGAGGCCGGACCCGCGCGGGTCGACGTCGACCTGTGGCAGTTCCGGACGGACCACGTCACCGAGGACGACCTCGACCCCTCCGAGCTCGACGCCGAGGAGCGCGTCCGGCTCGCCGCCCCCCTGCGCGTCGCGGACCGCCTCCTGTACGGCGCCGGCCACATCGCCCTGCGCCGCCTCCTGGCGCCCCGCCTGGGCGTCGCGCCCGCCGAGGTCGCGTACCGCAGGGAGCCCTGCCCCGGCTGCGGCGCCCTCCACGGCCGCCCGGCCGTCGCCGGCGTACCCGGCGCCCCGCACTTCTCCCTCTCGCACAGCGGCGGCGTCGTCCTCATCGGCATCGCCGCCCGGCCCGTCGGCGTGGACGTCGAGGCCTTCCCCAGGGTCGACGCCGTCCACGAGGTGACCAAGGTCCTCCACCCGGGGGAGCGGGACGAGATCGCCGGCGCCGGGTACGCGCCCGAGGCGTTCGCCCGCGTCTGGTGCCGCAAGGAGGCGTACCTCAAGGGGCTCGGCATCGGCGTGGCCCGCTCCCTCGACAAGGACTACCTCGGCGAGCGCGACCCCTCCGCCCTCCCCGGCGGCTGGGACGTCCGGGGCGTCCCCACCGCCGACGGCCACGCGGCGGCCGTCGCCGTCCGGGGAACCCTGGGACTGCTCCGTACGAGTTGGCTCCCGGCCTCCTTCGTCACCGCCGGGGCCGCCGGCGGACCGGCCTGAACAGGGGCGACGCGGCGGCGTGAAGCTGAACTGCGAGCGCGCTTAAGAAAACCTCGATGGACCGCGAGCCTCCGGTACGGAAGATTCTTCCCCGAGGATCTTGGGCACGCGCGCGTGCCTTGACCCGTACATCACAGGACACGCACGTCGGGAGCCGTGGCATTGAAGGCATTGGTCAAGCTGAAGGCGGAGCCGGGACTCTGGCTCACGGACGTGCCCGAGCCGGAGACCGGACCCGGGGACGTCCTGATCAAGGTCAAGCGGACCGGCATCTGCGGGACCGACCTGCACATCCGTTCCTGGGACGGCTGGGCGCAGAAGACCATCGCCACCCCGATGACCATCGGCCACGAGTTCGTCGGCGAGGTCGTCTCCGTCGGGCGTGACGTCTCCGACGTCGCCGTCGGCGACCTGGTCAGCGGCGAGGGCCACCTCGTCTGCGGCAAGTGCCGCAACTGTCTCGCCGGCCGCCGCCACCTCTGCCGCGCCACCGTCGGCCTCGGCGTGGGCCGCGACGGTGCCTTCGCCGAGTACGTGGCGCTGCCCGCCTCCAACGTGTGGGTGCACCGCGTCCCCGTCGACCTCGACGTCGCCGCGATCTTCGACCCCTTCGGCAACGCCGTCCACACCGCGCTCTCCTTCCCGCTGGTCGGCGAGGACGTCCTGGTCACCGGCGCCGGCCCGATCGGCATCATGGCCGCCGCCGTCGCCAAGCACGCGGGCGCCCGCAACGTCGTCATCACCGACGTCAGCGAGGAGCGCCTCGACCTCGCCCGCAAGGCCGGCGTCACCCTCGCCCTGAACGCGGGCGAGCGGACCATCGCCGACGGCCAGCGCACCCTCGGGCTGAAGGAGGGCTTCGACGTCGGCCTGGAGATGTCCGGCAACCCCCACGCCATGCGCGACATGATCGCCAACATGACCCACGGCGGAAAGATCGCCATGCTCGGCCTGCCGAGCGAGGACTTCGCCGTCGACTGGGCGAAGATCGTCACCTCGATGATCACGATCAAGGGCATCTACGGCCGCGAGATGTTCGAGACCTGGTACGCCATGTCCGTCCTCCTGGAGGGCGGGCTCGACCTCTCGCCGGTCATCACCGGCCGGTACCACTACAGCGACTACGAGGCCGCCTTCGACGACGCGGCCTCCGGCAAGAGCGGCAAGATCATCCTCGACTGGACTGCGGGAGCCTGACCCATGTTCGATTCCGTACGCGACGACATCCGCGCCACCCTCGACGAGATCCGGGCGGCCGGCCTGCACAAGCCCGAGCGCGTCATCGGCACCCCGCAGTCCGCGACCGTCGAGGTCACGGCCGGCGGCCGCCCCGGCGAGGTGCTGAACTTCTGCGCCAACAACTACCTCGGCCTCGCCGACCACCCCGACGTCGTCGCCGCCGCCCACGAGGCCCTCGACCGCTGGGGCTACGGCATGGCCTCCGTCCGCTTCATCTGCGGCACGCAGGAGGTGCACAAGGAGCTGGAGGCCCGGCTCTCGGCCTTCCTCGGCCAGGAGGACACGATCCTCTACTCCTCCTGCTTCGACGCCAACGGCGGCGTCTTCGAGACCCTCCTCGGCCCCGAGGACGCGGTCATCTCCGACGCCCTCAACCACGCCTCCATCATCGACGGCATCCGCCTCTCCAAGGCCCGCCGCTTCCGCTACGCCAACCGCGACATGGCCGACCTGGAGCAGCAGCTCAAGGAGGCCACCGAGGGCGGCGCCCGGCGCAAGCTGATCGTCACCGACGGCGTCTTCTCCATGGACGGCTACGTCGCCCCGCTCGACGAGATCTGCGACCTGGCCGAGCAGTACGACGCCATGGTGATGGTCGACGACTCGCACGCCGTCGGCTTCGTCGGCGCCGGCGGCCGCGGCACCCCCGAGCTGCACGGCGTCATGGACCGCGTCGACATCATCACCGGCACCCTCGGCAAGGCCCTCGGCGGCGCCTCCGGCGGCTACGTCGCCGCCCGCGCCGAGATCGTCGCCCTGCTGCGCCAGCGCTCCCGCCCGTACCTCTTCTCCAACACCCTCGCCCCGGTCATCGCCGCCTCCTCCCTCAAGGTCCTCGACCTCCTGGAGTCCGCCGGCGACCTGCGCGACAAGCTCAACGCCAACACCGCGCTCTTCCGCCGCCGGATGACCGAGGAGGGCTTCGACATCCTCCCCGGCGACCACGCCATCGCCCCCGTCATGATCGGCGACGCCGCGGAGGCCGGGAAGATGGCCGAACTGCTCCTGGAGCGCGGGGTGTACGTGATCGGCTTCTCGTACCCCGTCGTCCCGCAGGGCCAGGCCCGCATCCGCGTCCAGCTCTCGGCCGCCCACTCCACGGAGGACGTGAACCGCGCGGTGGACGCCTTCGTGGCGGCCCGGGCCGAGCTCCGCGGCTGAGCCCTGGATCCAGAATCCGGGATGGTGGATCCAGTACTTCGGATCCACCGTCCCGGATCCAGCATTTTGGATCCAGCATTCTGGATGCGGGATGGTGGATCAGGGCTTCGGGTCCGGGACCTCGGATTCTGGATTCTGGATGTTGGATCCAATCCTTCCCGGCCGGGGCATGAGCGCCGCCCCCGGCCTGGGAGACTAGGCACATGATCGAAGCACGGCGGTTGCACATCCTCCGCGCGGTGGCCGACCACCGCACGGTCACGGCGGCGGCCGCCGCGCTCTACCTCACCCCCTCCGCCGTCTCCCAGCAGCTCGCCGCCCTGGAGCAGGAGACGGGGCACCGGCTGGTGGACCGCAGCGCGCGGGGCGCCAGGCTCACGCCGGCCGGCGAGATCCTGCTGAGCCACGCCAACGCCGTGCTCGCCCAACTGGAGCGGGCGGAGGCGGAGCTCGCCGCGTACGGCTCCGGAGAGGCGGGGACGGTCACGGTGGCGGCGTTCGCCACCGGGATCGGGCTGGTCGTCGCGCCCGCCATCGCGGACCTCGCCGGCACCTCGCCTGGCATCCGGGTCAGGGTGCGGGACGCCGAGGGCGACGAGAGCCTGCTGATGGTCCTGGACCGGCAGGTGGACGTGGCGGTGGCGGTCGAGTACCGGGGGGCTCCGGGCGAGGACGACGACCGGCTCACCAGGGTCCCGCTCTACGCGGAACCCTTCGACGCGGTGCTCCCGCCCGGCCACCCCCTCGGCGGTGGCGACGGGATCGGACTGGCCGACCTCGCCAAGGACGCCTGGATCGGCCAGTCCGCGGGCAACCCCTGCCACGACGTGACCGTCCTGGCCTGTGAGTACGCCGGGTTCGCGCCCCGCTTCGAGCACGTCTCGGACGACTTCAGGGCCGTCGTCGCGCTCGCCGCCGCGGGCGCCGGCGTGGCCCTCGTGCCCCGTTCGGCGCTGCTCGGCATGGACCTCACGGACGTCGGCATCCGGCCCGTCGACGGCGTCGCCCCCACCCGCCGCGTCTTCGCGGCCGTACGCCGGGGCGCCGAGGACCACCCCCTCATCCAGCCCGTCCTGACGGCTCTCCGCGCCGCGGCCGCCCCGGGCGCGGGAACCCCCTGGAACCCGTCCCCCTGACCGGCCGGTCGACCGACCGGTGGCCGTCCGTCCGAAGGAGCGCGTCCTAGCCCTGGAGGGCGGGTTCTCCCGTGTCCGCGCGGGTGCCGGCGCCCCGGAGGAGCAGGGGAGTGGCCAGGAGGAGGGCGCCCGCGACGGCGAGGGCGGTGCGCGGGCCGGTGACGGCGGCGAGGAGGCCCCACAGGGCGGTCATGGCGGCGATGGACAGGCTCGCGCTGACCGACCAGGCGGCCAGGGTGCGGGAGAGCCGGCCGGGGTCCGTGTGGCGGAGCCGGTGGGTGGCGAGGACCGGGTTGAACACGCCGCAGCACGCCACCAGGCCGAGCTGGACGCCCATCACCACCACCATCCCGGCGGCGCCGGCCGGTACGAACGCCAGCCCCAGCGACCAGCAGGAACGCAGCACGCCCGCCACGCGGAGCACGCGCCCGTCGCCGAACCGGGCCACCAGCCGGGGCGCCAGCCGCGAGCCGACGAGCCCGCCGGCGCACGGGGCCGCGAAGACGAGGCCGTACTGCCAGGGGGAGAGGCCCAGGTCGCGCAGGAGGAGCACGGCGAGCAGCGGTTCGGAGGCCATGATCAGGCCGTTGACCGCGATCGCGTTGAGGAAGAGCGGGCGCAGTACCGGGTGGCGCAGGATGTGGCGCCAGCCCTCGAACAGCTCCCGGGCCCGCGGGCGTCCCTCCGGGCGCCGCGCCGGTTCCGGTTCCGTCCCGCCGATGGACCGGATGCCCAGCGCGGAGAGCAAATAGCTGACGGCGTCGGCGAGGATCGTCGTCACCGGACCGAGGAGTCCGATCGCGGCGCCGCCGAGCGGCGGGCCGGCCATCGAGGCCGTCCAGTTCGTGGCCTCGAAGCGGCTGTTCGCGACCAGGAGGCCGTCCGGCGGCACGAGTCCCTTCAGGAAGGCGCCGCTCGCCGCGCGGTACGCGATGTCCGCCGCCGCGACGACGACGGAGACCACGAGGAGCTGGACGAAGCCCAGCCACCCCAACAAGTACGCGGCGGGAATGCTGGCCAGCGCCCCGAACCGGACCAGGTCCGTCGCGATCATGACGGGCCGCTTGCGCCGGAACTCCACCCACGGCCCGAGCGGCACCGCGAGCACCGCCCCCACCGCCCGCCCCGTCGCCGCCAGCGCCGCGACCTGGGCCGGACCCGAGTCCAGCACGACCACCGCGAGCAGCGGGAAGGCACCGAAACCGAGCCACGTGCCGTACGTGCTCACCGCGTACGAGGCCCACAGACGGCCGAACCGCCCTCCCAGCGACCGCCGCGCCGTCACGTCCGCCCCACCGCCCTCTCCGCCTCCGGACCGAGCCGCCGACTCTACCCGCGGCGGGCCCCTTCTCCGGTCGGCCGGACCGGCCGGAGAACGGCCCGGGCCGCCGACTGTCGTACCCCTCCGCTACGTTGACCGCATGACATCGGCAGCGCAGCAGACGGAGCGGATCAGGCCGCGGCGGGTCCACGAGACGCCGGGCCTGGAGGACTGGCGGGTCGTCGGCGAGGGGGCCTGCGCCTACTTCCGCACGGAGACCTTCGCGGCCGGGGCCGCCTTCGTGGGAGAGCTCGCGGGGCTCGCCGACGAGGGGGTGGCCGGTGACGGCGGGCCCGACGTCGATCTGCGGCCCGGCGGCGTCCTCGTCCGGCTGATCACGGTCACCGGCGACTACTACGGCCTGACCGAGCGGCACCTGGAGCTCGCCCGGCGGATCTCGGCGCTGGCCCGCGCCCGGGGGCTGGCCGCCGACCCGTCCGGCGTCCGGACCGTCCAGGTGACGCTGGACGCGCTCGCACTGCCGGAGGTGCTGCCCTTCTGGCGGGCGCTGCTCGGCTACGAGAACCGCGCGGGCAGCGACGAGGACCTGATCGACCCGCTGCGCCGCGGGGCGCCCTTCTACTTCCAGCGGATGGACGCGCCGCGGAGCGGGCGCAACCGGATCCACGTCGACGTCTGGGTGCCGTACGACGAGGCCGAGGCCCGGATCGCGGCGGCCCTCGCCGCCGGCGGCCGGATCGTGAACGGCGCCGACGCCCCCTCCAACTGGGTCCTGGCCGACCCCGAGGGCAACGAGGCCTGCGTCGGCGTCGCGGGCCCGCCGGAGGCGTGACCGGAGCCGGAGTCGTGGCCGCGGCCGCTCCCTCAGTCCGCCGAGCGGTGCCAGCCGAGCGCCTCGACGCGGGCCGCGTCCGCCGGCCGGGTCTCGTCGAAGAGGAGCCGGCCCGACCCGTCCAGGACCTGGGCCCCGGTCACGTACACCCCGCGCCCCACGGTGGGTGAGTCGGTGGCGTACCGGAAGCGGAGGCGTACGGGGGGCGGGTGCGGCAGGTCGGCGGTCAGGCGGTGCCAGCGCCGGCCGGACCAGCCGGCGGCGGTGCCGTCCGGGTGAGGACGCTCGGCCTCCGGCCGGTCGAGCGGGGCGGTGCGGAAGGGGACGGGGCGCGGGTCGGCGCCGTCGGCGGTCACGGCCTCCAGGACGAGCCGGTCGGTGTCCGGGGCCGTGTCCCACCAGAGCAGGCAGGTGAGGCGGGCCGCCTCCGGTCCCGCCGGCGGGAGCGTGAGCGTCGCGCCCCCGGGGGCCCTCATGCCCGAGAACCAGGCCGTGGGGCCCGCCCCGGCCGGCGGCCGTACCGGGATCGCCCGGGCGAGCCGGTCGGCGGCCGCCACGCGGGGAGCGGAGCCGGAGCGCCAGGTGCGGACGGGGTGCACCGCATTGGCGAGGAGGATCAGGAACGCGTCGGCGTCCGGGTCCAGGACCAGGCTGGTGCCGGTGAAACCGGTGTGCCCGGCGGTGCGCGGACCGGAGAGCGCGCCCATGTACCAGCGCTGGTCCAGTTCGAGGCCGAGGCCGTGCGCGTGGCCGGGGAAGGCCGCGTTGGCGTCGGTGAACAGGAGCTCCACGGAGGCGGGGGAGAGGACGCGGGCGGAGCCGTACGCGCCGCCGTCGAGGAGGGCCCGGGCCAGGACGGCGAGGTCGCGGGCGCGGGAGAAGATCCCGGCGTGGCCCGCGACCCCGCCCATCGCGTACGCGTTCTCGTCGTGGACCTCGCCCCGCACCATGCCCCGGTCGAGCCGCGCCCACGGCCGCCGGGCGTCCTCGGTGGCGGCGGTCTCCGCGCGCCAGGAGAGCGGGGGGACGAAACGCGTGCGGTGCATCCCGAGCGGAGCGGTGATCTCGTCGCGGAGCAGTGTCTCCAGACCGTGACCGGTGATCCGTTCCAGGAGCAGGTGCAGCGCGATCATGTTGAGGTCCGAGTAGCGGTACGCCGTCCCCGGCGCCGCCACCGGTGCCTCCTCCCACAGCATCCGCAGCCGCCCCTCCCGGTCCGGCGCGGCGTACAGCGGCAGCTCCGCCCGCAGCCCCGAGGTGTGCGCGAGCAGCTGCCGGACCGTGATGTCCGCCTTCCCCGCCCGGCCGAACCCGGGCAGGTACGCGGCGACCCGCTCCCCGAGCTCCAGCGTGCCCCGCTCGACCTGGCGCAGGGAGAGGACCGCGGTGAAGAGCTTGGTCAGCGAGGCCACGTCGAAGACCGTGTCGGGGGTCATCGGGACCCGCAGCTCCGGGGGCAGCTCGACCGCCGTGTCGTCCTCCTCGTCGTACGCGGCCCAGCGCGCCGCCCAGCCGACCGCCCGGTGCAGCGCCACCGTTCCGCCCCGCCCCGCGAGCAACACGGCCCCCGCGCACCACGGCCGCACGGGGGAGGGGCCGAGGAATCCGCGTACGTCCTCGACCATGCCCTCCAGCTCCCGCCCGAGCAGCCCCGCCTCCTCCGCCGTCCCCCACCGCAGACCGGGGGTCTCGCCGGTCGGCTCACTCCCTGCCACGCCCATCTGCCCACCTCCCGACATCTGGATCCAAAATCCAAAATCCACAACCCCGGATCCCGGATGTTGGATCCCGGATGTTGGATCCAGTCGTACGCCCACCCTCCCCGACCCGCCCCCTCCACAGGCGCAGCCACCCCGCCCCAAACAATCTGACGCTCCATCAGAAAACCTCTTCCCTCTGCCGCACCGCTGCGGCATCCTGCGCCCATGGAGACGGAGCTGAGTCGCACACTGGGGATCGAGCACGCCATCTTCGGCTTCACGCCCTTCCCCGCGGTCGCCGCCGCCCTCAGCCGGGCCGGCTGCTTCGGTGTCCTGGGCGCGGTCCGCTACACCGCGCCGGACGACCTCGCCCGCGACCTCGACTGGATGCAGGAGCACACCGACGGACGGCCCTACGGCCTCGACGTCGTCATGCCCGCCAAGAAGGTCGAGGGCGTCACCGAGGCCGACGTCGAGGCCATGATCCCCGCCGGGCACCGGGAGTACGTCCGCTCGGTCCTCGCCAAGCACGGCGTCCCCGAGCTCGCCGAGGGCGAGGCGTCCGGCTGGCGGATCACCGGCTGGATGGAGGAGGTCGCCCGCAGCCAGCTCGACGTCGCCTTCGACTACCCCATCAAGCTGCTCGCCAACGCCCTCGGCTCGCCGCCGCCGGACGTCGTCGCCCGCGCCCACGAGCACGGCGTGCTCGTCGCGGCGCTCGCCGGCAGCGCCCGGCACGCCCGCCGGCACGCCGAGGCCGGCATCGACATCGTCGTGGCCCAGGGGTACGAGGCGGGCGGCCACACCGGCGAGATCGCCTCCATGGTGCTCACCCCCGAGGTCGTCGACGCCGTCTCCCCGCTGCCGGTGCTCGCCGCCGGCGGCATCGGCAGCGGCGAGCAGATCGCCGCCGGGCTCGCGCTCGGCGCCCAGGGCGTGTGGCTCGGCTCGATCTGGCTCACCACCACCGAGGCCGAACTCCACTCGCGCGCCCTGACCGAGAAGCTCCTCGCCGCCGGTTCCGGCGACACCGTCCGCTCCCGCGCCCTGACCGGCAAGCCGGCCCGCCAGCTCCGCACCGAGTGGACCGACGCCTGGGAGGACCCGGCCGGGCCGGGCCCGCTGCCCATGCCGCTCCAGGGCCTGCTGGTGGCGGAGGCCGTCTCCCGGATCCAGAAGTACGAGATCGACCCGCTGCTCGGCACCCCCGTCGGGCAGATCGTGGGCCGGATGAACTCCGAGCGGAGCGTCCGGCAGGTCGTCGACGAGCTGACCCGCGGCTTCGAGAAGGCCGTCGACCGGATCAACCGGATCGCGGGGAGGAGCCAGTCATGAGCAAGCCAGTCATGAGCAAGCCAGTCGTGAGCACCGGTGCCCTCAACGGCTTCTGGGCCCAGGCCGCCGCCGACCCGGACCGTACGGCGCTGGTGGCGCCGGACGGCGAGGAGTGGACGGCCGGCCGGCTGCTCGCCGCCGCGAACCGCATGGTCCACGGACTGCGCGCGGCCGGTCTGGAGCGCGGCGACTCCTTCGCCGTCGTCCTGCCCAACGGCGTCGAGTTCTTCACCGCCCACCTCGCCGCCACCCAGGCCGGCTTCTACCTCGTGCCGGTCAACCACCACTTCGTGGGCGCGGAGATCGCCTGGATCGTCGCCGACTCCGGCGCCAAGGTGCTCGTCGCGCACGAACGCTTCGCGGAGGCGGCCGTCGCCGCCGCCGACGGGGCGGGCCTCGCGCCGGACCGGCGGTACGCCGTCGGCACGGTCCCCGGCTTCCGCCCGTACGCCGACCTCCTCGACGGACAGCCGGAGCCGACGCCCGCCGACCGCACCCTCGGCTGGGTCATGAACTACACCTCGGGCACCACCGGCCGCCCCCGCGGCATCCGCCGCCCGCTGCCCGGCCGGCTCCCCGAGGAGTCCCATCTCGGCGGCTTCCTCGGCATCTTCGGCATCCGCCCCTTCGACGGGAACACGCACCTCGTCTGCTCGCCGCTCTACCACACGGCGGTCCTCCAGTTCGCCGCCGCGTCGCTGCACATCGGACACCCGCTGGTCCTCATGGACAAGTGGGCGCCGGAGGAGATGCTGCGGCTGATCGACGCGTACGCCTGCACCCACACCCACATGGTCCCCACCCAGTTCCACCGGCTCCTCGCCCTCCCCGAGGAGGTCCGCGCGCGGTACGACGTGTCCTCGATGCGGCACGCCGTCCACGGCGCCGCGCCCTGCCCCGAACACGTCAAGCGGGCGATGATCGCCTGGTGGGGCGGGTGCGTGGAGGAGTACTACGCGGCCAGTGAGGGCGGCGGCGCCTTCGCCACGGCCGAGGAGTGGCTGAAGCGGCCCGGCACCGTCGGCCGCGCCTGGCCGATCAGCGAACTCGCCGTCCTCGACGACGACGGGAACCGCCTCCCGCCCGGCGAACTCGGCACCGTCTACCTGAAGATGAACACCGGCGGCTTCCAGTACCACAAGGACGAGGCGAAGACGGCGAAGAGCCGCGTCGGCGACTTCTTCACCGTCGGCGACCTCGGCTACCTCGACGAGGACGGCTACCTCTACCTGCGCGACCGCAAGATCGACATGATCATCTCCGGCGGCGTCAACATCTATCCCGCCGAGATCGAGGCCGCGCTCCTCGCCCACCCCGCCGTCGCCGACGCCGCCGCCTTCGGCGTCCCGCACGCCGACTGGGGCGAGGAGGTGAAGGCGGTCGTCGAGACCGCCGAGGGGTACGAGGAGGGGCCGGCGCTCGCCGAGGAGATCCTGGCCCACTGCGCCGGCCACCTGGCCGGCTTCAAGCGCCCGAAGTCCCTCGACTTCGTCGCCGCCATGCCCCGCGACCCCAACGGCAAGCTCTACAAGCGCCGGCTGCGCGACCCGTACTGGGAGGGGCACGAGCGCCCGCTGTGACGCGGGCGCCCCGCCCCGTGCTCAGTCGCGGGGGAGCAGGGGGCCCAGGGGGCCGAGGTCGAGGTTGAGGTCCTCCAGGGCGTAGCCGTGTTCGGCGCAGAGGCCGGCGAGGGCGTCGTGGAGGGCCAGCAGGGTCGCCCCCAGCTCTTCCTCCTCCTCGTCGGTGAGGCCGCCGGCCTCCACCCGGCGCAGGGCCTGGCGCTCGATGAGCTGCCGCAGGAGCTCGACGAGGGTGAGGACGAGCTTGAGGAGGTCCTCGCCGACGCTCTCGGGATCGGTGGCGACGCGGTGCGCGGGGGCGCCCCGCCCGGTGCTCCCGGGAGGCGCCTGGACCAGGCGGAAGGCCCGGCCCAGGGGGCCCTCCGCGCCGCCCGGCCCGGAGGGGCCGCCACCGGTCGGGCCGGGGGAGCCGGCCGGGCCGGGCGATCCGATCGGACCGGACGGGCCGGTCACGGGGGCTCCGTCTCCGAGTCCTGTCCGGACTCCTCCTCGCCCACGGAGACGACGAGCGCCCGCAGGGAGATGCGGACGAGGTCGATGCCGGCGATGGACAGCACGAGGTCGCCGGCGATCACCACGCCGCCGCCGAGGAGGCGGTCGAGCAGGTCCACCAGGGCGACCTGCCGGTCCGGCAGGCGGTCGTCGTACGGGGAGACGCTCATGACGGCTCCTCCGCCCCGGACCGGTCGGCCGGGTCCGGGGGCGGCATGGCGAAGGAGTAGGGCGCCCACGGGCCGGTGACCTCCACGCGGACCGCAGGGAAGCGCTCGGCCACTTGCGAGACGGCCGCCCGGAAGGCGTCCGCCCGCGCGTCGGCGACCAGATAGGAGTCGTTGAGCACGTTCTCGTACGGCCCGCTCAGGGGGGAGCGCTGGGGGGCGTGGCGCACGCGCTCCGCGGCGTGGCGGACGGCGGCCTCCTGGTGGGGGGCGGGCGCCCCCCCCGCC
>NZ_JBEZUZ010000139.1:0-12757 GCF_040636735.1 Streptomyces sp. NPDC035033
GGCGGGCCGGCCGTGCGGACGCCCTCGGCGGCGGCCGATCCGCGCCGCGCGGACCACGGGAAGCCGGCGGCGGAGCCGGCCGCGCACGATCCGCACCCCGCGATCCTGTCGGCCGCGATGGCGGGACGGCACGCCGAGGCGGCGGAGATGGCGGCCGCGTGGGAGCGGGACGCGCTGCGGCGGTTCGGGCCCCGCTCGGAGGAGGCGGTGCACTGGATGGAGGTGCGGGCGGACCTGGCCCGGCTGGCGGGAGAGCCGGCCCGCAGCTGCGAGTTGTGGCTCGCGGTCGCCGAGGCGCGGCTCGGGCTGCGCCAGCGGCCGGACGACCGGGACGTCGAGGGCGCGGCGGACCGGGCCCACCACCAGTGGGAGCAGATCACCGACCCGGCCCGCGCCCGCGCCCTCGGCCCCGCCCTCGTCTCCCTCCGCCGCCGCGTCCCGGGCCGCCGCCCCGGCGCCCTGGAGGCGCTCCGCCGCCGGATGCACGCCCGCTGACCCGGCGGCCGGCCGGTTCCGCCCCCGCAGGAAGGTTCTCCGTGACGTCTCTCGCCCGCGCCCAGAGGTCGCTCGCCGATCCGTCCGTACGGCATCCGCTGTGGCCGCCGCTCACCGAGGGGTGCCCGGTGACGTCCACCGACGGGGTCGCGTACCCGCTGGAGGTCGACTACGACTACGGCGCGGTCCCGGCGGACCTCTTCGCCCGGCCCGCCGCGCACGGGCTCGAACGGTGGGCGCCGCTGCTGCCGCCGCTGGCCGCGCCGGGGCTGGGGGAGGGGAACACGCCGCTGGTGGAGCTGGCCGACGGGGTGTGGGTGAAGGACGAGTCGCGCAATCCGACGTGGAGCCACAAGGACCGGCTGAACCGGGTGGCCGTGAGCGCCGCCGCGGCCTCCGGGGCGCGGGGCGTCGTCGTCTCCTCGTCCGGCAACCACGGCGCGGCGGCCGCCGCGTACGCGGCCCGGGCGGGGCTGCCGTGCGCCGTGTTCACCTCGCCGCACGCGCCGCCCGCCGTCGCCTCCCACCTGCGGGCCTACGGCGCGACCGTGCTGACCGTCCCGTACGCGTCCGTACGGCCCCTGATGCGGCGGATCGTCGACGAGCTCGGCTACCAGTCGGTCAGCGGCGTCACGGACTCCGCGCACACCGGGCACCCCTTCGGGCCCGAGGGGTACAAGACGATCGCCTACGAGATCGCGCTCGCGCTCGGGCGGGCCCCGGCCGCCGTCCACGTGCCCACCGGATACGGGGAGCTGCTGTTCGGGATCGCCAAGGGCTTCCAGGAGCTGGCCCGGCTGGGGGTGACCGGGAGCGTGCCCCGGATGTACGGCGTCGAGCCGGCCGCCGCCGGCGCGCTGACCGAGGCGCTGCGGACCGGCCGCCCGGCCGTCCGGGTGCCCGTCGGGCCGACCGCCGCGTACGCCATCGACTGCGAGGTGAACGGCTACCGCGGGGTCCTGGCCGTACGGGGGACCGGCGGCGCCGCGCGGACGGTGACGGAGGAACAGTTCGCGGCGGCGCGGGCCGAGCTGGCCGCCCAGGGCGTCTGGTGCGAGACGTCGGCCGCCGCCGGTCTCGCCGGGCTCCGCGCGCACGGCCCCGACCCGGCCGGCGAGGACGGGCCCGTCGTCTGCGTGGTCACCTCCAGCGGCTACAAGGACGTGGCCACCGGCCGGGAGGCCGTCACGCCGGCGGACGACGACTGGAAGACCGTACGGGCCGCCCTGGAGGCGTGAGGCCGTCACGCCCGCCCCTCCCGTCGTCCCGCCGCCCCCGGTGCCCTGCGATGATCTGACGCATGACCGTCCCCCCGCGCCGCCGTCCGGCGGCCACCGCCTCCGAGGCTCCCGGCGGGGCCGTGCTCCGCACCGCGCGGCTGCTGCTGCGGCCGGTGCGGGGGGCGGACGTGCCGGCCCTGACCCGGCTCTGGACCGATCCGGAGGTGCGGCGGCACCTCGGCGGGCCGGTCGTCGAGCCGGTCGTACGGATCCGGCAGCGGCGGATCGTCGGCGCGCCCGGCTGCCACGCGGTGGTCCGCGCCGAGGACGGGGTGCTGCTCGGCCTCGTCACCGTCGAGGCCGAGGGGCGGGGCGGCGAGGCCGAGGTGTCGTACCAGTTCCTGCCGGAGCACTGGGGGAGCGGGTACGCCCGCGAGGCGGTGGCCGCCGTGGTCGCCCGGACCCTGGAGACCGCCCCGAGCGTGGTCGCCGTCACCCAGGAGGCCAACCACCGTTCCCGCCGCCTCCTGGAGGCCGTCGGGCTGGAGCACGCCGGGGACTTCGTGGAGTGGGAGGCCCACCAGGTGCTGTACCGCCGCCGGGCCTGAGGCCGGGCCGGTGCCTATCGCGGGCCGGGCAGCCGGACCGTGACGACGAGGCCGCCGCCGGGGCGGGGGACGAGGTCGAGGGTCCCGCCGTGGGCGCGGACGATGCTGTGCACGAGGGCGAGGCCGAGACCGGCGCCGGCGTGCTCGTCGGTGCGGGCGCGGGCCGTCCCGCGCTGGAACGGCTCGGTGAGGGTCGGCACCAGGTCGGGCGGGAGCGGCCGGCCCGTGTTCTCGACCCGCACCACGCCCGCGCCGTCCCGCTCCTCGGTGCGGACCGTCACGGTGCCGCCGGAGGGGAGGTTGTGGACGACGGCGTTCTGGACGAGGTTCGTCACCATCCGCAGCAGGAGCTCCGGGGAGCCGCCGGCCCGGGCCTCCCCGCCGGTGACGTCGAGGGAGATCCCGCGCCGCTCGGCGAGGGGCAGGAGGGTCTCGGCGGCCTCCTCGGCGAGGAGGGAGAGGTCGACGCTCTCGCGGGTGACGTTCCCCCGGTCGCTGCGGCTGAGCAGCAGCAGCGCCTCGGTGAGGTCGATCGCCCGCGTGTTGACGGCGTACAGGCGCTCGACGAGCTCCTCCCGGTCCCGCGTGGGGTCCTTGCGGGCGACGTCGAGCAGCGTCCGCGAGACGGCCAGCGGGGTGCGCAGCTCGTGGGAGGCGTTCGCGGCGAACCGCCGCTGCTCGGCGACGTGCGACTCCAGCCGTTCGAGCATGGCGTCGAAGGCGTCGGCGAGTTCCCGGAACTCGTCCCGGCGGCCCTCCATCCGGATCCGGTGGGACAGCGACCCGCTCCCGGCCAGCCGCGCCGCGGCCGTGATCCGGGTGAGCGGCGCGAGCATCCGGCCCGCGAGGAACCATCCCCCGGCGAGGCCGAGGACGAGGAGGCAGGCCATCGCCACGGCCGCGGCGCGGCCGAAGACGCGCGAGAGGAGGTACCGGTTGGGCGAGATCCCGAGCAGGCCCTGGGAGTTGTCGGGGACGTACCGCAGGAGGAACAGCCACACCACGGCCAGCAGGACGGTGCCGGTGACGAGGACGAGCCCGGCGTAGCTGAGGGTGAGCCTCAGGCGGGCGCTGAGCCCCGGGCGCCTATCCACCGGCGCCGCCGGCGTCGATGCGGTAGCCGACCCCCGGCACCGTGGCGATGACCCAGGGCTCGCCGAGCCGCTTGCGCAGGGCGGAGACGGTGATGCGGACGGCGTTGGTGAAGGGGTCGGCGTGCTCGTCCCAGGCCCGTTCGAGGAGCTCCTCGCTGCTGACGACCCCGCCGTCGGCGGCGACGAGGACGTCGAGCACGGCGAACTGCTTGCGGGTGAGCGCGACGTACCGCCCGTCGCGGAAGACCTCCCGGCGGAAGGGGTCGAGGCGCAGCCCCGCGATCTCGCGGACCGGCGGCCGGGCGTGGGCGCGCCGGCGGTCGAGGGCCCGCAGCCGCAGGACGAGCTCCCGCAGCTCGAACGGTTTCGTCAGGTAGTCGTCGGCGCCCAGCGCGAACCCGGACTCCTTGTCGTCGATCCGGTCGGCGGCGGTGAGCATGAGGATGGGCATGCCGCTGCCGGAGGCGACGATGTGCCGGGCGATCTCGTCGCCGGACGGGCCGGGGACGTCGCGGTCGAGCACCGCCAGGTCGTAGGAGTTGACGCCGAGCAGTTCCAGGGCGGAGTCGCCGTCGCCGGCGACGTCCGCGGCGATCGCCTCCAGCCGGAGGCCGTCCCGGACGGCTTCGGCCAGGTAGGGCTCGTCCTCCACGATCAGTACGCGCATGGGACGAAGCCTAGGCAACGCCGCGTATCGGCCGCGTATGGCGCGGGGCGGCCCCCGTGCGCCACCAGCGGCGCGACGCCAGCGCGGCCAGCGCGGCGCCGCCGGCGTTGACCAGGACGTCGTCCACGGAGGACACCCGGTCCAGCCGGAGGACGTACTGCGCGGTCTCCACCAGGACCGAGCAGCCCGCCCCGAGCGCCAGGACCCGCGGCAGGGACGCCAGGGCCGCGTACCGCACCGGGGCGAAGAACCCCAGCGAGGCGAAGGCCAGCAGGTTGCCGGCGATCCCGAGCGTCCCCATCGTGGCCAGGTCCCGCAGCGGCACCAGGCTCACCCGGCCGGGGACGACGCCGGCCCCCGCGCCCGGCATCAGGATCAGCCACAGGAACGGCACCGTGCCGTGGACCATGCCCACCTCGGCCAGCGACCGCCGCCACGCCGCCGGGTCGCCGGCGGCCCGCCGGCGCCCCGCCAGGGCCGCCGCCACCAGCAGGGAGAGCGGCACCGTGACCAGCGTCATGAGCACCACCCCGTTGAAGGTGTCGAAGCAGCCGTGCCACCGCCCGGCCAGGCACCGCGGAGCGGCCATCAGGAGCGGCCTCCGCAGGGCGAAGGCGGCGGCCGCCAGGCCGAGGCCCGCCAGGCAGAGGAGCGCGATCCCGCGCGCGCGGCGGGACGGCGGTGACAGGGTGGTGTCGTCGTTCATGCGCCCATGGGACACGACGCGGCGTCGCGCCGGCGTATGCGCTTCCCGATACGCCGGCGATACACGGACCCGCCCGCCGGGGCACCCGGATCCGGGCCCTCCCCGACGGGCACGGGATCATCGACCCGACCGACCCGACCGACCCGACCGACCCGACCGACCCGGACGCCGTCCGCGCCTCCGGGCACGCCGGCCCGAACGTCCTGGCGACCGGGCAGCCGCCAGGACGCCTACGCCAAGGAGCTGTGAAACCCGATGTCCTTCCTGGTGATCGGCGAGTGCGTCGCCGACATCGTCCGCGACCCCGGCGCCGCCGACGTCGTCCACCCCGGCGGCAGCCCCGCCAACGTCGCCCACGGCCTCGCCCGGCTCGGCAGGGACACCACCCTGCTCACCCAGCTGGCCGACGACGCCTCCGGGCGGCTCATCACCGGGCACCTCACCGGCGCCGGGGTGCGGCTCGCCGTCGGCGGCGTCCCGGCCCGCACCCCGTCGGCCGTCGTCTCCCTCGACGGACGCGGCCGGGCGACGTACTCCTTCGACATCACCTGGACCCTGAGCGCCGAGGAGCCGCCGGCGACCCCGGCCCCGGTCCGGCACGTGCACCTCGGCTCGATCGCGGCCGTCACCGAGCCCGGCGCCGC
The DNA here is from genome assembly GCF_040636735.1 of Streptomyces sp. NPDC035033. Classification (NCBI taxonomy): domain Bacteria; kingdom Bacillati; phylum Actinomycetota; class Actinomycetes; order Kitasatosporales; family Streptomycetaceae; genus Streptomyces; species Streptomyces sp. NPDC035033. The sequence goes on from NZ_JBEZUZ010000139.1 coordinate 5,435, forward strand.
CACCGTGCTCGCCCTGACCGAGCGGCTGAGGCCGGCCGCCACCGTCAGCTACGACCCGAACGTGCGGCCCGCGCTGATGGGGGAGCACGAGGCGGCCGTGGCCCGGGTCGAGCGGTGCGTCGCCCTCGCCGACCTGGTGAAGGCGAGCGACGAGGACCTGGCCTGGCTCCATCCGGGCGAGCCGCCGGAGGCGGTGGCCGCGCGCTGGCTGGCGCTCGGCCCGGCCGTCGTCCTCGTCACCCGGGGCGGGGACGGGGCGCTGGCGGTGACCCGGGAGCACACGGTGGCCGTGGGGGCGCCGGCCGTCTCCGTCGTCGACACGGTCGGCGCGGGCGACTCCTTCATGTCCGCCGTCCTCGACGCCCTCGCGGGCCGGGACCGGGCCGGGCTCGCCGGACTCGGCCGCGCGGAGCTCGCCGGGCTGCTGGCGCGGGCGACCGCCGCGGCGGCCGTCACCGTCTCCAGGGCGGGAGCCCAGCCGCCCGACCGGGCGGAGCTGGACGCGGCCCTGGCGGGGGACCGGGGCTGAGGCGCCCCGCTCCGGGCCCGGGCGGGCGTCAGGTCCGGGCGTGGCTCGTGATGTCCGCCGCGAACAGCTCGATCAGCTCCGGCGTCACCGTCGGGCGGGCGGCGGCGATCGCCGCCAGGTAGTCCGCCGTGCTCGCGCCCGGCGCCGGGGCGTCCGCGCCCCGGCCGCCGACGGCGAGGAGGTCCCGCTCGAAGGAGGACTGGGCGGCGACCCGGGCCGCGTGCTCGATGTCCGCCGGGGTGAACAGGTCGCTGGCGAGGACCAGTTCGTCGATGTCCACCTCGGGGCGGCCGTCGGTGTAGCGGGACCAGATCGCGGCCCGGGCGGCCTTGTCCGGCGTGCCGATCGGGATCAGGTAGTCGAAGCGGCCCGGCCGCAGGAAGGCGGGGTCGAGGGAGCGGACCGAGTTGGTGGCGCACACCAGGAGCCGCTCGTCGCGCTCCCGGAAGCCCGGGATCAGCTTGAGGAGTTCGTTGGTCACCCCGTGCAGGCCGCCCGGCCGCGCCGGCTCGGAGCGCACCGGGGCGATCTCCTCGACCTCGTCGATGAAGACGAGGACCCGGTCCAGCTCCGCGATCCGCGCGAAGGCGGTGCGCAGCGCCGCCGCGAGGTTCCCGCCGTCGGCGAGCCGCGACGGCAGGATCTCCACGAACGGCCAGCCGAGCCGGGAGGCCACCGCGCGGGCGAAGGTGGTCTTGCCGGTGCCGGGCGGGCCGAAGAGGCAGATCGCCCGGGGCGGCCGGACCCCGTGCCGGGTGGCCCGCTCCGGCTCGGCGAGCGGCAGCACCACCCGCCGCTCGATGAGGTCCTTCTCCCGCTCCATGCCGGCCACCTTCGCCCACAGGTCGCCCGGGAGCAGCCGGCCGCCGAGGTCGTCGAGGAGCCCGGCGGCGGGCCCGTGCAGCGGCTCGGTCTTCTCGAAGTACGCCACCGCCGGCTGGCGCGTGTAGCCGGCGTTCAGCAGCCCCTCGCCGAGCAGCTCCTCCTCCGGCAGGACGTACGCGATCTTCCCCACCCGGGCGGCGACCAGCTTCCGCTCCAGCTCCACCAGGAGCGCGCTGGCCAGGCCCCGGCCGCGCCAGGCGGAGGCGATCGCGATCCGCATCACCCAGGCGCGCTCCCCGGAGACGCAGGCGAGCGCGGCGCCGATCGGCACGCCCTGGTGGACGGCGACGACGGCCGGCTGGCGGGAGGTGAGGGCGCCGATGCACTCGGCGAGCGAGAAGACGGACTCCTGGCCGAGCTCGGCCGTGGTGTCGATCAGGTGGACGACGGCGGCGAGATCGCTCTCGCGGTAGTCGTGGATGTGCCAGTTCACCGGTGGTACCGCCCCTCGTGCGCACGCCGTCCGCCGGACCGCGTGCCGTTGTGCGTGCCGTGTCTCTCGTTGCGGCGAGGCTAGGCGCGCGGCGGGGGGCGGGGCCTGCGCCATCCTGCACAAGGCGGGGCGGGGAAACGCGCCGCTTCGTCACTGGGCGGAGCGGCGCGTACGCGTACGGCGGCGCTCCCGGGGGAGCGCCGCCGCACGGGCGGGAGGCGGGTGCCTCACTTCCTGCGCTTGCTCATCAGCAGCCCGCCCGCGGTGAGCGCGAACAGGCAGACGCACGCGCCCGCGATGACGTTGTTGAGGATCATGCCGGTGTCGGGGTTCCGCGTGACGACCCACGGGGCGACGATCGTCCAGGCGCCGAGCAGCAGGACCACGAAGTTGAGGTCCTGGGAGCGCTCGGGGGCCATCGAGGTGCACAGGCCGAGGACCGCGAGCGCGATGCCGACGACCAGGTTGGTGATGGCCAGTTCCGGCCTGGCGGCCGCGAAGTGGACGGTGTACGCGGAGACCGCGATCCACACGCCGGCGAGGATGACGAGTTCCTCGACGGCCGCCACTCCTCTGGTCTGCATGATCTGTGCGTACCGGGCGCGCATCTCCGTGGCGTCCGGGTGTCCCGCGATGTCACCGTGGCGGTGAGAGACGTCGGCCATGCGACTCGCCTCCTTGCTGGCGTGTTACGTGTCGGACCGCGCTCGCGGCGCGAAGGCCGCAGTCCCATTGTGCGCTTATATGTTCCTTATGTGAAGGGGGAACGAGAACGCCGGACCGGTCCGGCGTACGCTGGGAGAGGACTCGGGGCACCCGCTCACCGCCGGAGGCGGAGACGATGACCGGCATCGTGCGAAGAAGCTTCGACACAGCGGACGAGACCCGTCCCTTCGAGGGCGGCAAGGGCAGGCTCGACCTGCTCACCACGGAACAGGGCGCCGTCGGGCGCGCCGTGTTCGAACCCGGCTGGCGGTGGTCCCAGCACGTGAAGCCGATCGCCGGCACGGACAGCTGCCAGGCGGCGCACGTGGGGTACGTGGTCAGCGGCCGCATCCACGTCGTCATGGACGACGGCGAGGAGGACGACTTCGGTCCCGGAGACTTCATGCAGGTCACCCCCGGACACGATGCCTGGGTCGTGGGCGACGAACCCTGCGTGGCCCTCGACTGGAACGGCTTCGGCGACTACGCCAAGCCGTCCTGACGGCGGAGACCGGGTGACGGGGCGGCCGTGCCCGGCGGCCGCCCCGCGCCGTGCCGGCGCGCGGTCCGCTACGCGAAGTGCCGCCCCCGCGGCGTCCCTTCGCGCGGCTCCCGGCCCGGCCGGGCGGCGACGGCGTCCAGGGCCTCGTCCAGGGTGGTCGCCGCCATGATCAGCGACAGGTGGGTGAACGCCTGCGGGAAGTTGCCCAGTTGCTCACCGCTGGGCCCGATCTCCTCGGCGAACAGGCCGACGTGGTTGGCGTACGTGAGCATCTTCTCGAACGCGAACCGCGCCGGCCGCACCCGCCCGGCCCGCGCCAGGGCGTCCACGTACAGGAAGGTGCACAGGCTGAACGTGCCCTCGGAGCCCCGGAGTCCGTCCGGGGCGGCCCCCGGGTCGTAGCGGTGCACCAGACTGTCCACGACCAGGTCCCGCTCGATCGCGTCGAGGGTGCTCAGCCACATCGGGTCCGTCGGGCCCAGCAGCCCGGTCCGGGGGATCAGCAGCAGCGAGGCGTCCAGCACGTCCCCGCCGAAGTACTGCGCCAGCGCGTTCCGCCGCCCGCTCCACCCCCGCCGCATGACCTGCGCGAAGATCTCGTCCCGCGCCGCCCGCCAGGCGTCCAGGGCCGCCGGCCGGCCGAACTCCTCGGCCAGCCGCAGCCCCCGGTCGAAGGCCACCCAGGACATCACCCGGCTGAAGGTGAAGTCCTTCCGGCCGCCCCGGGTCTCCCAGATGCCCTCGTCGGGCTGGTCCCAGGACTCCGCGAGCCAGTCGAGCATCCCCGACACCGCCCGCCACCCCTCGTACGTCGGCCGGGTGTCCAGGCCCCGGCCCTGCGCCAGCGCGTACAGCGCCTCGCCGTAGACGTCGAGCTGGAGCTGGTCCGCCGCCGCGTTCCCCACCCGCACCGGGGCCGAGCCCCGGTACCCCTCGAACTCCGTCAGGAGCTCCTCCGGCAGCCACGGGTCCCCGTCCACCCGGTACATGATCTGCAAAGGCTGCCGCGGGCCCCCCGCCGGCCCCGCCGACCGCTCGGTGACCCGCGCCGTCAGCCAGTCCGTGAAGGCGGCCGCCTCCTCCACGAACCCCAGGTCGAGCAGGGCCCGTACGGCCAGCGAACCGTCCCGCACCCAGGTGTACCGGTAGTCCCAGTTCCGCTCCCCGCCCACCCGCTCCGGCAGCCCGAGCGTCGGCGCCGCGATCGGCGCGCCCGACGGCAGGTAGGTCAGCAGCTTCAGCGTGATCGCCGACCGGTGCACCATGTCCGGCCAGCGGCCCCGGTAGCGCGCGGTGCGCACCCACCGCTGCCAGAAGTCCACCGCGTCCCACAGCTCCTCCTCCACCCGCCGCACGTCCGGCAGCGGCGGCGCGGCGGCGTCGGGGGCGTCCACGGTGAACGAGGCCCCGGCGAGCTCCCCCTCCGACAGCTCCAGACGGCCCCGCACGTCGAACGGCCCGTCCCGCTCCAGCGGCACGTTCGACTGGAGGAAGGCCGACGCCCCCGGGGCGCGGAAGGACGCCGTCCGGCCGTCCAGCCGGAGCTCGTGCGGGGTCCGCCCGAAACCGAACCGCGGCCGGCACTCCAGCGTGAACGTGACGCTGCCGCGCGTGCACCGCACCACCCGCATCAGGGCGTGCCGGGCGGACGGCCGGCCCGACCGGTCCGGCGGCATCCAGTCCATCAGCTCGCCCACCCCGTCCGGGGACAGGAACCGGGTGACGAGCAGGGCCGTGTCCGGGTAGTAGAGCTGCTTGACCGTCACGTCCGGCCCGTCGACGGAGAGCCGGAACCAGCCGCCCCGGTCGTGGTCGAGGAGGGCCGAGAAGATCCCCGGCGAGTCGAAGCGGGGCGCCGCGAACCAGTCCACGACGCCCTCGTCCGAGATGAGCGCGGCGGTCTGCAGATCCCCCACCAGACCGTGCGCGGCGATGAGCGGATAGCGCTTCATCCCTCCACTATCCGCACCCCTCCCGCCGCGCGCCCGCCGACGGGATGCCGGCGGGGCGCCGCCGGGGCGCCACCGGGGCCGGCGGGGCGGACGGGGGCGGGGCGTACGAGGGGGCGGAGGGCGACCGGTCGGTGAGGGGAGGGGCGGGGCGTGCGAGGGGCGGGGCGGGGAGCCGTCCGCCGAGTGCCGCCGAGCACCGCCGAAAACCACCGGACCCGGCGGCAGGGTCCGGGGCACAATGCCGCCATGATCCAGGACGACCGCCGCACCCCCGTGCCGCGCACCGGCGCCGACGAGCGCACCACGCTCACGGCCATGCTCCAGTTCCAGCGCGACACCCTCGCGCTCAAGTGCGCCGGGCTCACCCCCGAGCAGCTCAAGGAGCGCGCCGTGCCGCCCTCCGGGCTCTCCCTCCTCGGCCTGGTCCGGCACGCCGCCGAGGTCGAGCGCGGCTGGTTCCGCAACGTCCTGGCGGGGGAGGAGAGCCGCAGCCCCTGGACCCCGCCCGGCGCCACCGAATGGGCCGACTTCGACGTCGAACACGCCGACGCCGAGGCCGACCTCGCGGTCTGGCACGCCGAGTGCGCCCGCTCCCGCGCGATCGTGGACGCGACGGCCTCCCTCGACGACACCGGCACCCTGGGGGACGAGACGTACTCCGTCCGCTACGTCCTCGCCCACATGATCGAGGAGTACGCCCGGCACAACGGCCACGCCGACCTGCTCCGCGAGCGCGTCGACGGCGCCACGGGGGAGTGACGGTACCGTGACGGCTCCTCAGCACCCCGACATCGCCGAGGCGATCACGCGCGAGCGCCTCCTCCACGACCCCGCCGTCCGGCTGTCCCGGCCGCTCGCCGAGGAGCTGTTCGACCCGGAGTTCAGGGAGGTCGGCGCCTCGGGACGGCTCTGGACGCACGCGGAGATGCTCGCCGCCCTGGGCGAGCTGCACGGCGGCGCGGACGGCCCGCCGATCATCGCCACGGCCTTCGCCGGCACGGTCCTCGCCCCCGGACTCGTCCACCTCACCTACGAGACCGTCATCGACGGCCGGCACGCCCGGCGTTCGTCGGTCTGGCGCCGCGACGCCGCCGGCACGCTCCGGCTCTTCTACCACCAGGCGACGCCGGTGCCGGGCACCGGCGTCCGGACGGAGGCCCCCTCCCCGCCCGCCGGTCAGGCGTAGGCCGTTTCTTCCGGATCATGCCGGGCTCGCGACTCCCCCAGCTACCGCTGGGAGGTGCCCCCATGCGCACGCACTCCCCCAGAGGGGGGACCCCCAGCCGCGTTGTCGTCGGTCGCCGATGTCCCCCGGCTACCGCCGGGAGGTGCCCCCACCGCATGGACTCCCTCCTCCGCCTTGCGAGCGCACGCACCGGACGCCGCTCCCTGATCCGGCCTGACCCGGAAGAAACGGCCTAGGCGTCCGTCACGCAGTCCGCCGCGCAGCCGTACCGCCGGAAGCCCCGGCGCAGCGCGGCGGCGGCGTCCTGCCGCTCGACGTGCTCGTGGCCGTACCGCTCCCGGGCCAGCCGCTCCACGGCCGCCACCGTGACGATCGCGGGCTCGCCCTCGCCGGCGGCGCGGCGGGCCGCCGCGATCGCCTGCTCCGCGGCCCGCTCCAGGTCCCGGACGTACGCCGCGTGGGCCATCCGGCCGGCCCGGCGGGCGGCGAACGGGCGCACGGCGCGCCCCTTCCACACGATGCCGGCCACGATCAGGACGAGCCCGGGGCCCAGCAGGAACACACCGCCCACGACCTCCTCGGCGGTCCACCCCATGCGCCCTCGCCTCCCCGTCCGCCGGCCGTCGATTCTACGGGCGGCGGCGCCGGTCACGCCTGCATGAGGTCGCCGTGCCGGTGCGCCACCCGCCACTCGCCGTCCTCGCGCCGGTACGCCTGGGTGGCCCGCAGGGTGTAGGTGCGGGGCTCGCCGTCCACCGACGCCGAGATGTGCTCGAAACAGGCGGTGTAGGCCATGTCGCCGACGACGTCGTGGCTCACCACCTCGATGCGGTACGAGGTGCAGGCGGAGAAGCGCCGGGCGAGCGCCGTGAACAGCGTGTCCACGTCCTTCTGCCCGACGGCGTTGTACCAGGCCCCCAGCACGCTCACCGGGTCGCGGCGCGACCAGAGCGCCCGGCGCGGAGCCGGGTCCCCGTCGTGCAGCGCCCGTTCGGCGGCCTGGAGGTCGGTCCTGACCCACGTCAGGAAGGCGTCCCGGTCGGTCATGCCTTCATCATGCGCCCGCCGCGCCCGCCGCGCCCGCCGCGCCCGCCGCGCCCGCCGCGCCCGCCGCGCCCGCCGCGCCCGCCG
>NZ_JBEZUZ010000140.1:0-12353 GCF_040636735.1 Streptomyces sp. NPDC035033
GATGGGCCGGGTGGTGAGCAGGCGCAGGCCGATGCCGATCAGCTGAGCCCTGCGCTCCTCCGGCTTCAGCCGTGCACGGGCGGGCACCGGCCTGGGGCTCGACACCGGCCGCGGGCACCTGGTGCGGGCCCTCGTCGAGGGCATCGCCGCGCAGGTCGTCGAGCTCGCCGGGGCGGCGGCCGCCGACCGGGGCGCGCCGCTGGAGGCCCTGCGCGCCGACGGCGGCCTGACCCGCTCGGCGCTGCTCATGCAGACCCAGGCGGACCTGCTCCAGCTGCCGGTGGAGGTCTCCGCGCTGCCCGACGCGACGGCGCTCGGCGTCGGCGCGATGGCCCGCCTCGGCCACGAGCCGGGCCTCGCCGTGCCGGAGGCCGTACCGGCGTGGAAGCCGTCCGCCGTCTACGAGCCCGCGATCTCCGCGGACGAGGCGGCGGACCGGCTGGGCCGGTTCCGGACGGAGGTGGCGGCCCTGCTGGAACGGCCGGACGCCGGACCGGGCCCCGGGGGAACGGCGTGAACGCCGGCGGGCGCGGGCGCGGCGCGGGGCGGGGGCACGCCGGAGGCGGCTGGTACGCAGGAGGGCGAAGGCACGCCGGAGCCGGCGGGTACGCAGGAGGCGACGGGTACGCCGGAGGGCGCGGGGCGCCGCCGGAGGGGCCGGACAGGGCGTACGACGTGGTCGTGGTGGGGGCCGGGGTCGTGGGCTGCGCGATCGCCCGCGCCCTGGCGCGGTACCGGCTGCGGGTCGCGCTCGTCGACGCGGCGGACGACGTCGGCGAGGGCACCTCCAAGGCCAACACCGCCATCCTCCACACCGGTTTCGACGCCGTCCCCGGCACCCTGGAGGCCGGGCTCGTCCGGGCCGGCCACCGGCTCCTCACCGGCTACGCCGCCGAGACCGGGATCCCCGTCGAGCCGGTCGGCGCGCTGCTCGTCGCCTGGGACGAGGAGCAGCGGGCCGCGCTGCCCGGACTCGCCGCGAAGGCCGCCCGCAACGGCCACCACGCCACCCGGCTCGTCGACGCGGCCGAACTCCGCCGCCGCGAACCCCACCTCGGCCCCGGGGCGCTCGGCGCGCTGGCCGTGCCGGGCGAGTCGGTGATCTGCCCCTGGACCACCACCCTCGCCTACGCCGCGCAGGCCGTCCTCTCCGGCGTCCACCTGCTGCTCGGCCGCCGGGTGACCGGCGTCGTCACGGCCCCCGGAGCACCGCACCGGCTGACCACCACGCGCGGCCCGCTCGCCGCCCGGTTCCTGGTCAACGCCTGCGGCCTGTACGCGGACCGGTTCGACGCGCTGCTCGGCGTCCGGGACTTCACGGTCACGCCGCGCCGGGGCCAGCTGCTCGTCTACGACCGGTTCGCCCGCGGCCTGGTGCGGCACATCCTGCTGCCCGTCCCCGGGCCGCTGGGCAAGGGCGTCCTCGTCGCGCCCACCGTCCACGGGAACGTGCTGCTCGGCCCGACCGCCGAGGACCTCGACGACCGGACCGCCACCGGCACCACCGCCGAGGGGCTCGCCGGGCTGCGGGAGCGGGGCGCCCGGATCGTGCCCGCCCTGGCCGAGGAGGAGGTGACGGCCGCGTACGCGGGGCTGCGGGCCGCCACCGGCCGGGAGGACTACCGGTGCGCGGCCCGCCCGGAGCTGCGGTACGTCACGGTCGGCGGGATCCGCTCCACCGGCCTGTCCGCCTCCCTGGCCCTCGCCGAGCACGTCCTCGGACTGCTCGCGGAGTGCGGCCTGCGCACCGGCCCGGAGCGTCCGCTCGCCCCGGTGCGGATGCCGCACCCCGGCGGGACGGCCCCGCGCCCCCGCCGGGAGGACGCCGGGTCCGGCACGGTGGTCTGCCACTGCGAGGGCGTCACCCGCGGCGAGGTGCGGGCCGCGCTCGCCTCGGTCGTCCCCCCGGCCGGTCTCGACGGCCTGCGCCGCCGCACCCGGGCCGGGGCCGGCCGCTGCCAGGGCGGCCACTGCCGGCCGGCCCTGCGCGCCCTGTTCGAGGAGTACCGGAAGGACGGCGGGACGCGGTGAACGACGGACCGGACCGGGAGGGGACGGCACGCGCCGTCGACGTGCTGGTCGTCGGCGCGGGGCCGGCCGGGCTCGCCGCGGCGGCCCGGCTCGCGGCGGCCGGCGCCGGACGGGTCGAGGTCCTGGAGCGGGAGGGCGAGCCGGGCGGCGCGCCCCGGTTCTGCGCCCGCCCGGGGTTCGGCGCGGACGCCCGGGGGCGCGCCCTGGACGGCCCGGGGTACGCCCGGCGGGCGGTGCGCGCGGCGCTCCGGGCGGGGGCCGTCGTCCGCACCGGCGTGTCGGCCACCGGCTGGGCGGGCCCGCTCCTCGTCGGGACGGCCTCGCCGGCCGGACCCGAGACGCTCCGGGCGCGGGCGGTGGTCCTGGCGACGGGCGCGCGCGAACGGTCCCGGGCGGCGCGGATGCTGGCGGGGACCCGTCCCGCGGGCGTGCTGACGACGGGTGAGCTCCAGCGGACGGTGGACCTGTTCGGGCCGCGTCCGGAGCGGATCGGGCGGCGCGCCGTGGTGGTCGGCGGCGACCCGGTGGCCGGACACGCCGTACGGCTGCTGCGCCGCGCGGGCGTCACGGTCGCGGCCGTGGTGTGCGAGGGGCCCCGCGCCGCGCCCGGCACCGGGGGCGCCCCGGTGCTCACGGAGACGGTGGTCACGGAGGTGACCGGCCGGGGGCGGCTCGCCGGGGTGACGGTGCGGGGCCGGGACGGACGGACCCGGACGGTGGGGTGCGACACGCTCGTCCTCACCGGCGACTGGGTCCCGGAGCACGAACTGGCCCGCGCGGGCGGCCTGCCGCTCGCGCCCGGCGGCCGGGGCCCGCTGGTGGACGCGGCGCTGCGGACCGGGGTGCCGGGGGTGTTCGCGGCCGGCGGCCTGCTGCGCGGCGGGGAGCCGGCGGTGCGGGCCGCCGCCGAGGGCCGGGCGGTCGCCGACGCCGTCCTGGCCCGGCTCGACGGCCGGGCGCCCGGCCCCGCGGCGGGCCTGCCGGTGCGGGCCGCGGGGCCGCTGCGGTGGGTGCACCCGGGGCTGCTCGGCCCGGAGCCGGCTCCACTGCTCCTGCGGGCCGAACGGGCCCTCGTCCGGCCGGTCCTGACCGTCGCCCAGGACGGGCTGCCGCTCCACCGCGCCCGGCTGGGCGGCACCCTGCCGCCGTGGCGGACGCTCCGGCTGGGGCCGCGGTGGACGCGGGCGGCGGACCCCGCGGGCGGTCCGGTGGTGGTGACCGCCGACGGCGGGGAGGACGGGCCGGTCTGACGCGCTTCCCGCTGCGCCGCGCGCCGGTCCCGGTCAGACTGGCGGCATGCCGGTCAGACGCAGCGCGGGTCTGCTCGTCTTCCGACGGACGGAGGACGACGGGATCGAGGTGCTCATCGGGCACATGGGCGGGCCGTTCTGGGCGCGCCGCGAGGAAGCGGCGTGGACGGTGCCCAAGGGCGAGTACGGCGCGGAGGAGGAGCCGGAGGACGCGGCCCGCCGCGAGTTCCGGGAGGAGCTGGGGCTGCCGGTGCCGGAGGGCGACTGGATCGGTCTCGGGGAGGCGCGGCAGGCGGGCGGCAAGACCGTCACCGTGTGGGCGGTGGAGGGCGATCTGGACCCGGCGGCCGTCGTGCCGGGGACGTTCACCCTGGAGTGGCCGCCCCGCTCGGGCGTCCGGGCCGAGTTCCCGGAGCTCGACCGGGTGGGCTGGTTCGCGCCGGAGGCCGCCGCCCCGCTGCTCGTCGCGGGGCAGCGGGTCTTCCTGGAGCGGCTTCTCACGCGGGTGCGCGGGCGGGCCTGAGGGCCGTTGTCAGACCCGTGCGAGAGGCTGGGGTGCGTCCAGCCGTCGAGAGGGAGCCCGACATGACCACCATCACCGCCACCGAGCGCGCCGCGGCCCAGGCGTACTTGCGCCTCCTCGAGTCCACCCAGGCCGTGCTGGAGGATCCAAGCCTCGCGCCGTACGCGGGGGTGATGCTGACGAACCCGATGGCGGAGGCCGACGAGGCGCTGCGCGCGGCGGGCCTCGCGGGGAACGAGGACCGGCTGCTGCGCCTGGTCTCCTCCCTGCGAACCTCCCCCGGGCCGGCTCCCGGCGCGGGCCCCGGCGCCTGAGCGCGGCGGCCCGCCCCGCTCACGGTCGGGCGGGCCGGCCGGGCGGGCACGCGTGAGGCCGCCGTTCGGGCGACGGCCGGCCTCCCGCTTCCCAGCGACAACGGGCAGGCGTGCGCGGCCCGTTGCGGGCCGGGGGCCGAACAGCCCGCCTCCTCCCCGGCGCCGCGCCCGGACGGCGGACGACGGCGGCGGGGTGGGCGGACGTCCCCCGTCCGGCGGAGCGGCGGCGCCCGCCGGGGGTCCCACGACCACCCGCCCGGCGGCACGACGCGCCGCCCCGCGCCGCGTTCTGTAGGCCGGGTGGCGCACTCCGCCCTGCGTGCTCCACCCCTCCTTCCTACGGTGGCTGAATGATCGTCACGTCAGCCCTTCGCCATGCCGCCGCGGGCTCCGCCGCGATGCTGCTCGTGCTCTCCGCCCCCGTGGCCGGCGCCGCGACCCCGCCCCGCACCACGACCGCCGCCCCCGCCCTCGGACCGGGCTCCGTCACCGAACCGACCCCTCCCGCGCGGCGGTTCGTGGACCCGGCACGGCTCGACCGGCCCGGTACGCAGGTGCAGCCGCTGGCCGGCGCGCCGGCCCTCCCCACCCCTTCGGCCCTGTCCTGGGTGGTGGCCGACGCCGGGACGGGCGAGGTGCTGGCCGCCCGCTCCGCGCACCGGAAGCTGCCGCCGGCCAGCACGCTGAAGGCGCTCTTCGCGCTGACGGCGCTGCCGCGGCACAAGGCGTCCGAGCGGCACACGGTGGCCGACGAGGAGCTGACGGGGATCGGCGAGGGCAGCAGCCTCGTCGGGGTGAAGGAGGGGTACACGTACCGGGTGTCCGACCTGTGGAACGGCGTCTTCCTCAGTTCGGGCAACGACGCCGTGCACGTCCTCGCGGCGATGAGCGGCGGCTGGGAGTCGATGGCCCGCCAGATGCAGGAGAAGGCCCGGTCCCTGGGGGCCCGGGACACGCACGTGGTCTCCCCGGACGGGTACGACGCGCCGGGGCAGGTCTCGTCCGCGTACGACCTGGCGGTCTTCGGGCGCGCCGGCATCCAGGACCCGGAGTTCACCCGCTACTGCTCGACCGCGTACGCCGACTTCCCGGCCGGCTCGTGGTCGTACGGCATCGCCAACACCAACCGCCTGCTCACCGGCGCGGACGGGGTGGGCCGCTACCCGGGGCTGATCGGCGTCAAGAACGGCTACACCAGCAACGCCGGCAACACGCTCATCGCCGCCGCCCGGCGGGGCGACCGCACGCTGGTCGTGTCGGTGATGAACCCCCAGTCGGGCGGGGGGCTCGCCGTGTACGAGGAGGCCCGCTCCCTCCTCGACTGGGGCTTCGCGGCGGCGGACAAGGTCCGTCCGGTCGGCTCGCTGCTCCCCCCGAAGTCGCCGGAGTCTCCGGAGCGCGCGCCGGCGGAGGCGCGGGCGGTCTCGGTGCGCGGTGGCGCCGGCGCCCCGGCGGCGGTCCCGGGCGCCCCCGCCCCCCGTCCGGACGGGGCCGCCGGGGAGGCCGCCGCGCCGGCCCCGTCGGTGGTCCTGCCCCTGTCGCTGGTCGGCTCGGCCTGCGCGGCGGCCCTGGCCCTGTGGGCCTGGCGCCGCCGCGCGCCCCGGACCTGAACCGCTCCCCCGGCCGGGCGTCCGGTCCGCGCCGGGGCCCGCCGGTCCCGGCGGAGGACGGTCGGCGCCGGGCGCCCGGAGGCGAGGAACCACGCCGTCCACGGCGCGCCGGCGGCGGCGTCCGCGCGGGGGTGGCGGGGGCGGGTCACAGGGGCGCCCGGAGGCCCACGTACCGTTCGGCGGCGCGGAGGGCCTCGGCGATGGAGCGGACGCCCATGAGGACGCAGAGGGTGTAGGCGGTGTCCTCGAAGCGGCGGCGGTCGGAGAGGTCGCAGGAGCCGGCCAGGACGGTCCGCTCCTGGGCGCGGTAGTGGCGCAGGAGGCGTTCGACGGTGTTCCGGTCGGGCAGCAGCATGGGTTCCTCCGTGACGGCCCCCTTCTCGTGCGGTCGCTCCATGGTGCTCGTACCGGGCCGTCCGCGCGACCCGTCCGGTCACGTTCCGTCACCGGGGCGGGGCCGAGGTGCGAGGGTCGCCCGGACGGAGGAAGGTCGGAGACATGAACGCGAGTACGGGACTGAGGGTGGTCGTCACCGGCGCCACCGGGAACGTGGGGACGAGCGTGGTGCGGGCGCTGGCGCGCGAACCGGGGGTCGGTTCCGTGCTGGGGCTGGCCCGCCGGCTGCCCGGCCTCGAACTGCCGGGGGTCGAGTGGGCGACCGCCGACCTGTCCCGGGACGGCGACGGGCCGCGGCTCGACCGGTACGTGGCGGACGCCGACGCGGTGGTGCACCTGGCCTGGCGGTTCAACCCGACGCACGATCCCGTGAAGACCTGGGAGACCAACGTGCTGGGCTCGCTGCGGGTCTGCGAGGCGGTGGCGGCGGCGCGGGTGCCGGCGCTGGTGTGCGCCTCCTCGGTGGGGGCCTACTCCCCCGGTCCGGAGGGCGGCGCGCCGGTCTCCGAGGCGTGGCCGACGAACGGCTGGCCGGGCGCCGCCTACAGCCGGGAGAAGGCGTACGTGGAGCGGGTGCTCGACACCTTCGAGCGCGACCATCCGCAGACCCGGGTGGTGCGGATGCGTCCGGCGTTCCTCTTCAAGGAGGAGGCGGCGAGCGAGCAGCGGCGGATCTTCGGCGGCCGTTTCCTGCCCGGGCAGCTGGTGCGGCCCGACCTGCTGCCGGTGCTGCCGGAGCCGTCGGGCCTGCGCTTCCAGGTCCTGCACACCGACGACGCCGCCGACGCCTACGTACGGGCGGTGCTGCGGGAGGTGCGGGGCGCGTTCAATCTGGCGGCGGAGCCGGTGGTGGACGCGGCGCTGCTCGGCGAGCTGTTCCACGCCCGCCCGGTGCGGGTCCCGGCGGGCGCCGTGCGGGGCGCCCTCGCGGCGGCCTGGCACCTGCGCCTCGCGCCCGCCTCCCCCGGTCTCTTCGACCTGCTGCGGCACATCCCGGTGATGTCCACGGAGCGGGCGCGCCAGGAGCTGGACTGGCGGCCGGCGGCCTCCTCGGTGGAGGCCCTGGAGGCCTTCCTGCGCGGGGTGCGCTCCGGCGCGGGCGACGACACGGCGCCGCTGGCCGGGCGCCGCGCCGCCTGACCCCCCTCCCGGCGCGACCCAACCCTCCGCCACCTGCGCCGATCTGACGTGGTCTCACTTCTCGGAACACCCTCATCCACATCCCGGACGCCCCTTGGGGCCGCCGCCCCCGCTCTGCCACTATCCCTAGTGATTCAGTGGGGATTACGGAGGGCAGGTGGGGTGGGATGAGCACGCAGCAGACGACGCCCAGGGACGACACGCTCTGGCGCCGGGTCGTCCGGGAGCTCGCCGACGACCTGGCCGTGGACGCGCACGCCCGCGACCGGGCCGGGAAGGCCCCCTTCGACGAGGTCGAACGGCTCCGGGAGGCGGGGCTCCCGGCCTTCCTCACGGCGGCCGACCCCGCGCCCGGCGGGGCCGGCCCGGGGGCGGACCTGCGGACCGCGTGTTCCGCCGTGCGGGAGCTGTCCGCCGCCGACGGTTCGGTGGGGGAGATCCTCGCCCACCACTACGCCCTGTCCTGGACGAGCCGCTTCCTCACCGGCCCGGACGGCCGGGCCGCGGAGTCCTTCCCCCGCCTCGACGCCCGCACGGCGGCCGAGGGCTGGCTGCTCGCCGGCGCCGCCGAACCCGCGCCGCCGGACGCCGGGCCGGACGGGGAGCCGGGCGCGGGGCCGGGCCTCACCCTCACCCGGACCGGCCGGGGCGGCTGGCTGCTCGACGGCCGGCGCGCCTTCGACTCCGCCGTGGCCGTGGCCGACCGGCTCGTCGTCGCGGCCCGGCCGGCGGGCACCGGCGACCCGCTGGTCGTCCTGGTGGACCCGGCCCACCCGGGCGTGTTCGCCGAGGCCGCGGCGGACCGGGTGGGACAGCGGCTGACGGGCGCCGGGACGGTCGCCTTCGACCACGTGCCCGTCCCCCGGGCGCGGGTCCTCGGCACCCTGCCGGCCGACGAGCACTCCGTCGCCCCCTTCACCGCCCTCGCGCCGCTCGTGCTCCGGCTGCTCCTGGTGCACGTGGCCCTCGGCATCGCGGAGGGGGCGCTCGCGGAGGCGCGGGACGTGAACCGGGCGGTCGTCCCGGAGTCCGGCGCGGCGGCCCGGGAGACCGGGTCCGCCGCCGTCCCGCCGGACCGGGGGGACGACCCGTACCTGCTGCTCTCCTACGGGGAGCTGGCGACCGCCGCGCACACCGCCGCCGCCGTCGCCGAACGCGCCACCGACGCGCTCTCCCGCGGTCTGCGCGCCGGCTGGGCGCTCGGCGCGGAGGACCGCGCCGACCTCGCGGTCCTGGTGGCCGCCGCCGAGACCGTCACGGGCCGGGCGGCGGTGCGGCTGACCACCCGGATCCTGGAGCTCGTCGAGGGCGCCCCGGCCGCCGCGCCGGGCGCCGGCGGCGGCCCCGGCCTCGACCGCTTCTGGCGCGACGCCCGCGCGCTCACCGCCCGCACCCGCCCCGCCCACCGCCTCCGCGACATCGGCGACCACTACCTCAACGGCACCCACGCCCGCCTGGCCCGCAGCGCCTGACGCCGCGCCGGGGAACCGGGTCAGGGGACCCGGGTCAGCTCCGCGAGCTTGTCCCCGTCCAGGCCCCACCGCTGGAGGGCGATCCGCTCCGCCGTGCCGCCGAGCTCCCACGGCTCGGTCCCGCAGTCCGGGAGGTCGGTCGACACGGCCCCGCCCCAGGAGTCGGAGCCGGTCCGGTACGTCCACGTGCCGCGCCCCGTGCAGGTGTCCGGGGTCTCGCCGGGGGCCGGGGCGAAGCCCACCGGGTCCATGACGCCGTCGGCCGTCAGGGTGCCGTCGGCAGCGAGCTCCAGCGTGCCGCCGCGCCCGTCGGTCCAGGTGCCGACCAGCGCCTCCCGGCGGGGCGCGGGCGGCTTGTACTCCGTCAGGACGCCGGTGCCGAGCGCGAGGCCGCCCAGGACGGCGGTGCCCACGACCGCGGCCGTCCCCCAGAGGGCGATCCCGCGCAGCAGCCACCGCCGGCGCAGCCGGGCGACCAGGGCGGCCGGGACGATCAGCGCGACCAGCGCCGCCCAGACGGCGAGGGCCACGAGCGGGGACGGGAAGCCGCGCAGGGCCAGCAGGCCGCCCACGACCGCGACGCCGGCGGCGGAGACCGGAACCCACCACCACGGCTCGGGCCCGTCCTCGGGCCGGTGGCCGGTCCGCCGTCCCAGCTCCTGCGCGAGCACGACCGTCGGCACCACCAGGAGGAGCGCCGCCACGGCGACCGCGAGCGATCCGGGCAGCGCCACCACGGGCAGCATCATCAGCGTGAGCCCGTAGTCCCCGCCCAGGGCCGCCTCCTGGGTCGCCCCGTACAGCGCGGACACCACCGCGACCAGCGTCAGCTCCAGCATGAGCATGGCCGTCGCCACCATCAGGACCCGGCCGAACGAAGGCGGACCGGTCCGTGTCGTCGTCTTCATGACGATCACCCCCGGCGCCATCCTGCCATGCCGCGTTGAACACGTTCAAGACGGGGTCGGGGGCTGACGGTCCGGCATGTCGGGACCTCCGTCCCTCCTTCCGGGCGGCCGTCGGGCCCAAGCTGGGGGTGAGGAGGGAACGGCCGCCCGGCCGGGCCCGTCACGCCACGATCAGGGAGGCAGCCAGATGACGCGCGAGGACCGGCGGACCGGAACGACCGGCGGCGAGGCGCGGGAGTCCCGCGCGGGCCGGGAGATCGTGGCCGGGGTGGACGGCTCGCCGGAGAGCCTCGCCGCCGCCGAGTGGGCGGCGCGCGAGGCGGAGCACCGGGGCGTTCCGCTGCGGCTCGCGCACGCCTGGCGCTGGGAACCCCTCGACCTGCCGCTCGTCCAGGACCGGGAGACGCAGGAGCGGGCCGCCGAGGAGGTGGTGCGCGCGGCCGAGGCGGAGGTCGCGGCCCGTCACCCGCGGGTGGAGGTCACCTCCGAGGTGCTCGCCGACACCCCGGTCGCCGCGCTGCTCGACACCCTGGACGAGGCCGGGATGCTGGTCATCGGCTCGCGCGGGCACGGCGCGGTGGCCGGCTTCCTGCTCGGCTCGTACGGCCAGCAGATCATCGCCGCCGCGACCCGCCCGGTCGTCGCGGTCCGCGCCCACGACGACCGGGCCGCCGCGTCGCCCGCCGGCGAGATCCTGGTGGGCCAGCAGGGCGGCCCGGAGGACAGCGAGGCCGTGCTGCGGTTCGCCTTCGAGACCGCCGCGGCCCGGGGCGCCGCCGTCCGCGCGGTGCGCGCCTGGAGCCTGCCGCCGCTCTTCGCGTACAGCCCGGCCTCGCTGCGGCTCGCCGACGACGCCGGCGGGCTCGTGCCCTTCGAGGAGGAGGCGCTGCGCGAGGCGCTGGCGCCCTGGCGCGAGCGGTACCCGCACGTGCCGGTGACCGAGCACGTCGAGCTGGGCAGCGCCGGGCAGGTCCTGCTCACCACCTCCGGCGAGGCGCAGCTGCTCGTGGTGGGCCGCCGCGCCCGGCGCGGGGCGCTGGGACAGCGGATCGGTTCGGTGGCCCACGCCGCCCTCCACCTGGCGCCCTGCCCGGTGGCGGTGGTCCCGCAGGGCTGAGGACCGCGGGGAGGGAGGCCCGGGGCCGGGGGACGGCTGCACCCGTTCGGCGGTCGCGTCAAGCCGGCGCGGCACGTTGACACGCGGAGTTGACTCTCCCGGTTGACGTGGGGTGTCGGGGCGGCGGCGCGCGGAAAGCCTTGACCCCGTCGCCCCGGGGCTCGCCCGAGCGCCGGACCGGACGGCGGCACAGGCGAGAGAGCGGAGCTCCATGCGGTACGACGGCCCCGGCCCTTCCGACCCCTTCGAAGCCCCTCGCGGAACCCCCTTCGACGACCCCCGCGAGGCCCACCGCGACGACCCCCGAGAGAACGCCCGCGGAGAACCCCCCGCGCGTCTCCGCCCCGGCGCCCCCGTCTCCGGCCGGCACCGCCGCGGCGGTCCCGTCCGCCGCCGCGCGCTGCCCCGGCCGGGCTTCCGCGGGGCCGTCCTCGCCGCCGGCACGGCCGCCGCCGCGCTCACCGTCCTGCTCGGCCTGTACGCGGCCCTCCCGCCCTCCTCCCCCGCCCCCCGCGCGGCCACGCCCCCCGTCCCCCAGGCCCCGCCCCCCTCCCCTCACACCCCCGTCCCCGCCTCGCAGCAGGCCCGCGCCGGGGACCCTCGCGCCGGGGACCGGGCGGCCGACGGGCTGGCGCCGCAGACCGGGGCCGCCCGCGCCGCCCCGGTGACGGCGCCGGCCCGCGCCTCCCGGTACGTGCGGGACGTCGTCGCCCTCGCCAACGCCGAACGGGACCGGGCGGGCTGCGGCCCGCTGCGCGCCGAGGCCCGGCTGGGCAGGGCCGCGCAGGCGCACGCCGACGACATGGCGGCGCGCGACTACTACGCCCACGCCAGCCCCGAGGGGCGGGACGGCGGCGACCGGATCACCGCCGCCGGCTACGACTGGCGGGCGTGGGGCGAGAACATCCACAAGGGGCCGAAGACGCCGGAGCGGGCGATGGAGGACTGGATGGACAGCCCGGCGCACCGGGCGAACATCCTCAACTGCGCGTTCCGCGACATCGGGGTCGGGGTGGCGCTCACCGCCGACGGGCCGTGGTGGGTGCAGGCCTTCGGCACCAAGGGCTGACGCCCGCTCAGTGCGCGGGCGCGGCCAGCTTCTGCACCCAGACCGTGCCGCGCGGGCCCGGGACGGCGGCCACGCCGGTGTCCCGGTAGGAGCAGTCGAGCAGGTTGCGCCGGTGGCCGGCGTCGCCCATCCAGCCGTCGACGACGGCCGCCGGTCCCGGCTGCCCCTGGGCCAGGTTCTCCGCCCAGGCCGACCAGGCGTAACCGGCGGCGGTGATCCGGCCGTCCGCGAACTCGCCCTCGGGGCTGGCGTGGCCGTAGTAGCCGCGCGCCGTCATGTCCCGGGCGTAGGCGCGGGCGGCGGCCTCCAGCCGGGGGTCGGTGCGCAGCGGGGCGCAACCGGCCCGCGCCCGCTCCCGGTTGACCAGCTCCGTCACCCGCTCCCCGGGGCCGGGCGGGGGCGCGGCGGGGGTGCGGACCGGGGGCGGCGCCGGGGTGGTGGGCGTCGGCCGGGGCGCCGGGCGGGTGGCGGCCGCGGTGGCGGCGGGGGCCGTGCTCGGGGCGGGCGCGCGGGTCGGCGCGGG
>NZ_JBEZUZ010000141.1:0-12119 GCF_040636735.1 Streptomyces sp. NPDC035033
CAGGTCCACGCCCTCCTCGATCTGCACCCGGTACCGGCGCAGCGTCCCGCTGGTGCCGGTGACCTTGCCGGAGGCGGTCGGGGCCGGGAAGGTCGGGTACTCGACGCCCGAGACGTGCTGGACGACCCGGATGACCTGGCAGGAGTAGCCGAACTCGTTGTCGTACCACAGGTACAGGATCGCGTTGTCGCCGTCGACCTTGGTCGCGCCGGCGTCGACGATGGAGGCGTGGCGCGAGCCCACGAAGTCCATCGAGACGGCGTCGGGGGCCGTGGTGAAGTCGATCTGGCGCTTCAGCGGCGAGTGCAGCGAGACGTCGCGGAGGTACTCCAGGACCTCGTCGCGGGTGGTCTCGCGGCCCAGGCGCAGGCTGAGGATGGCGATCGAGACGTCCGGGACGGGGACGCGGATCGAGCTGCCGGTGATCGGGGCCTTCAGCTCCGGCAGCGCCTTGGCGACGGCCGAGGCGGCACCGGTCTCGGTGATCACCATGTTGAGCGGCGCGGAACGGCCGCGGCGGTCGGCCTTGTGGTAGTTGTCCAGCAGGTTCTGGTCGTTCGTGAACGAGTGGACGGTCTCCACGTGACCGCGCAGCACGCCGTACTCGTCGTCCATCGCCTTGAGCGGCGGGACGATGGCGTTGGTGGTGCAGGAGGCGCAGGACAGGATCTGCTCGTCCGGCTTGATGGTGTCGTGGTTGACGCCGTGCACGATGTTCGGCACGTCACCCTTGCCGGGCGCGGTCAGGACGACCTTGTCGATGCCGGGGCGCAGGTGCTTGGAGAGGCCCTCGCGGTCGCGCCACTTGCCGGTGTTGTCGATCAGGATGGCGTTCTCGATGCCGTACGCCGTGTAGTCGACCTCGGACGGGTCGTTGGCGTAGATGACCTTGATCGTGTTGCCGTTGGCGACGATCGTGCCGTTCGCCTCGTCGACCGTGATCGTGCCCTGGAACTGGCCGTGGATCGAGTCCCGGCGCAGCAGGGAGGCGCGCTTCACGAGGTCCTGCTCGCCGCCGCCGCGCACGACGATGGCGCGCAGGCGCAGGCCGTTGCCCGAACCGGCCTTCTCGATGAGGAGGCGGGCGACGAGGCGGCCGATGCGGCCGAAGCCGTAGAGGACGACGTCCCGGCCGTCACGGCGCTCGATCTTGTTCTCGCCCGTGGCGCCGGCGACGGCCTCCGCGGTGAACTCCTCGACCGTCAGGCCGCGCGAGTCGGCCTTGTACTCGGCGGCGAGCATGCCGATGTCGATCTGCGAGGGGCCGAGGTCGAGCGTGGTGAGCGTCTGCAGGAAAGGCAGCGTCTCGGTGACCGAGAGCTCCTCGCCGGCGATCTGGCGGGCGAAGCGGTGCGTCTTGAGGATGCTGACGACCGACTTGTTCACCAGGGAGCGGCTGTGAACGAGGACGGTGACGTCCTGCTCACGGTGCAGCTTCCCGATGATCGGGATCATCGACTCCGCGATCTCCTCACGGTTCTTCCAGCTGGTGAACGAGTCATCATTGACAGTCACAAGAGTTATCTTTCGAGCTAGACGGCGCTCATATGGTAACCCCCGGCTCCTTCGGCCCGGCAAGGGGGGCCGAACGGGTGTCCGCGAACTCACACGTCCGGGTCGCCGGTCGGCCGCCGGCCGGCCGGGGCCGCCTCACCGGAACCGGTCCGCGACCAGCCGGCGCAGCTCGGCGGCGGAGCCGGGCGCCAGCCGGTACACGCCCTGGAGGCCGTTCGACCGGGTCAGCCTCCCGTCCTCCACGTGCTTGAGGGTCCGCTCGCCCCGGCGGGAGGTGAAGGTCAGCCGCTCCAGCAGGTCGCCGGGGACGACCGTGTCGAAGGAGAGCGGGGAGCCCGGCGGACCGAGCAGCACCTCGGTGACGGCACCGGTCTTGAGGGTCCGCCAGTCCATCAGCTTCGCGTAGTCCTCGTCGGCGAGCTCCGGCCCCGCCTCCTCGTACGGAAGGATCCGGGACACCTCCATCGCCCCCAGCACGTGGAGCCGGGTGCGGTGGGCCCGCACCGGGTGGACCGTGTCGCCGGGACGCACCCCGGCCCGCAGGAAGCTCGGCAGCGAACCGTACGGCCCGCCGAAGAGGATCGTCAGCCGCGCGCCCTCGTGACCGGAGCGCTTCAGCTCCCGGCACAGGGCGTCGGTCCACAGCGTCGTGTAGGAGTTCGCCATGGCGGCACCGTAGGACCCGCCACCGACAACGCCCCGCCCCTCACGCGAAGGCGTGGGCCCGGAACGCCTCGCGGACCCGGGCCAGCGGGGCCGGGTCGCGGGTCAGGTACAGGCGGTTGGTCAGGAGGACCGCCCAGCGGGCGCGGGCGGGGGAGACCCACATCGCCGTGCCGGTGAAGCCGAAGTGCGCCCAGACGTCGTCCTCGGGGCCCGTGCCGGGAGCCGGGTGCCAGAGGAGGCCGCGCGGCGGGTCGAGCGTCCCCGTGGCGACGCGGAGCGAGGCGGCCGTCCAGGCGGCCGGGAAGGTGCCGGGCGGAGGGGACAGGACCGCCCGCAGGAAGCGGCCGGTGTCGCCGGCCGTGGTGAAGACGCCCGCGATCCCGCACGCCCCGCCGAGGAGACGGGCCGAGAAGTCGTGGACCGTGCCCCTCAGCCGGCGGCCGGTCTCCTCGTCGTACTCCGTCGGCGCGCAGCGGGCCGCCGCCCGCGGGGGCAGCGGGCCGTAGCGGGTGTCGCGCATGCCGAGCGGGGCCCAGACCCGCTCCTCGGCGAGCCGGGCGAGCGGCCGGCCCGTCAGGTGCTCGGCCAGCCAGCCGAGGACCAGCGCCGCCCGGTCGGTGTACGCCACGGCCGCGCCCGGCCGGTGCCGCAGCGGCTCGGCGAGCACCCCGTCCCGCACGTCCTGCGGATCGGAGCCGTACAGGAAGCGCAGGTTGGCCCGGAGCGGCATCCCCGCGGTGTGGGTGAGCAGATGGCGGGCGGTGACGTCGCCGACCGGGCGCCCGGCCGCCGCCGGCCAGTACGCGCCGAGCGGCGCCGACAGGTCCAGCTTCCCGGCCTCCACCAGGGTGCCCACGACCCCCCACAGCGCGAGGATCTTCGTCAGGCTCGCCACGTCGTAGAGGGTGTCCGGACGGACCGGCTCCGCCGGCCGCGCCGGGTCCGGCACGCCGACCGCCCCCGCGGACCGGGTCCCGGCCGCGTCCCCGACCGCCCACACCGCGCCCGGGCACACGCCCTCCCGGACCGCGCCGGCCAGCAGCCGGGCGTAGGGGGGTACCTCGCTGCGCTCCGCCACGGCACGCCTCCGCAGGATCGGTGCAGCCCGCCGGGGTACGCGGCGGGGCCGCGGCCCGAGCGGGCCGCACGCAGGCATGCATGCCCTGCCGGGCCCGGGAGGACACCCTTCCGGAAGAACCGGCGGGCGCGGGCGGTCAGTTGCAGACGACCTCGTCGCGCGGGGTGTAGTGGGTCTTGAAGGTCTCCCGCTTGACCTCCTGGCCGCCGTTCTTGAAGACCCGGTCGACGGCGATGTCGAAGCCCTCCAGCGGCTCCTGCGGCACGCACTTCTCGCCGGTGGCCTCGCGCTTGCCGGGCTCGGTCACGTTGGTGCGCGGACCGGCCACCGCCTCCACGGAGTCGTACTTCTTCGTGCCGTAGAAGGTGATGGTGACCGAGGAGTCCGTGGCGCTCGCCGCGATGTAGATCGGCTTGTCCGTGTCGTTGCGGAACCGCTGGTCCAGGCTGCCCCAGGCGACGGTCGCCTCCCGGCCGGCCGGGTAGCGCTCGATGTAGAAGGAGTGCGCGCCGTACTCGACCGGCTGCACGCCGGCGAAGAAGACCGCGTTGAAGACGGTGGTCGCCACCGCCGACACCCCGCCGCCCGGCGCCTCCTGGTAGCGGCCGTCGAGGATCATCGTGCCGTCGACGAAGCCGTTCTCCTCGGTGCGCTCGCCGACCGTCTCGTTGAAGCTCCAGATCTCGCCGGGCTGCACCAGCGAGCCGTTGATCAGCTCGGCGGCCCGGCCGATGTTCACCGTCCGGTAGGGGGCGGTGGGGAAGTTCACGGTGAAGGTGGACATCTGCTCGGTGATGCCGAGCTTCGCGAGGTTCGCCGTGCTCACCTGGGGCTCGGTGACCTTGGTCGCCACGGAGGCGGTGCGGGCGGCGGCCCCGGTCCGGGTGAGCAGCGGGTCCACGGCCTCGCCGAGCGCCCGCGAGGTCACCTCGCGGCCCGGCTTCCCCTCCCGCACGACGACGACCTTGCCGTCCCGCACGCCGAGGGTGCCCTCCACCGGCGCGCCCGTCATGGCGGCGAGCGGGCGGGCGACGTCCGGGTCGCGCAGCAGCGCGGCGGAGTCGAGGGAGCCGGTCAGCCGGCCGTTCTCGTCCTTCACCGTCAGGTGGTCGCCCAGGGTCTCGGGGGAGATGCTCAGCCGCTGGTCGCCCACGGAGAGCGTCACCGGCCCGGAGACGGCCGGCTTCGCGTACGCGTCGAGGAAGCGGTCCAGCTCGGCGGCGGCCAGCTTCGGCGGGGTCACCGACACCGGCAGGACCACGGCGCCGGCGCCGGGGGCCGCGGGGTAGGCGGCCCGCAGGGCCTCGGAGGCCTTCGCGGTGTCCAGCTTCTGCCCGGCGACGGGCCGGGTGGCGACGGCCTTCCCGTCCCGGAAGGCGACCGAACCCTCCTTGACGGCGCGGTCGTTCCGCTTCGCCAGCGCGGCGACGGCCGCGTCGGTCTTCGCCGCGTCCCGCGTGAAGACCGGCTCGATCTCGCGGTCGCCGGAGGAGAAGAGCCGGCCGATGACGGTGAACGGGTCGCGGGACGGGTCGGCGGCGCGCTCGGCCGTCGCCTCCGCGTCGACGGTCAGCCCGGCGGCGGCCGGCTCCACGCTCTCCGTCCGCTCGCCCACCTTCACCGGGATCGGCGCGGTCCACGCGGCCGGGGCCTGGGCCCGCAGCCGCTCCGCCGCCTCGGCCCTGCTCAGGCCGCCTATGTCGACGCCGCCGGCGCGGGTGCCGGCGGATATGTCGTCGCCGGTGGTCACCAGCCCGGCCACGTACAGCCCGCCCGCCGCGACGGCGACCACGCCCGTCGCGATCACGGCCGCCCGCCACCGTGGGCGGCGGGCGCCGGAGGGCGTCGGGGCATGGTCGGTCCTGGGGCGGGGCACGCGTTCTCCCGGGTGCGTCGGGGACAAGGGGATCCCCACGACCGTACGCCGAAAGAGTGTCAAATGCACATAAAGCATGTTTGACCTGCGGCGATACGCCCCGGAACCGCTCCGCCACACAGGGTGCGGGAGCGGCCCCCGGGCCCGTGCCCGCGGGCCGCCCGGCCCCGCCGATATCCTGTCCGGATGCCCGCCGCCGCCCAGCCCGCGCACCCCGAGCCGCGCCCCGGCCAGGACGCCCGCCCGTCCTCCGGCCCGGACGCCGCCCCGCACCCCGGTCCGGACGTCGCCCCGCCCTTCGGCCCGCGCCCCGACGCGGACACCGGTCCGGACGCCGGCCCGCACCCGGCGGGCGGTGTCGGGCCGCGGTCGGTGGAGCGGGCGCTGGACCTGCTGGACCTGGTCGCCGACGCCGGCCGGCCGGTCGGCGCCAAGGCCCTCGCCCGGTCGCTCGGCTGCGCCCTGTCGACCGTCTACCACCTGGCCGGGCCGCTCCTCGCCCGCGGCCACCTCGTCCGGACCGCCGAGGGGTACGCCCCCGGCCCCCGCGTCCCCGCCCTGCACCGCGCCCACCTCCGCCACCACGGCCTCGGCGCCCCCACCGGCGAGCTCCTCGGGCGGCTGCGCCGGGCCACCGGCGCGGAGGCGTACCACACCGCCTACCGCGACGGCCTGATCACCGTCGTCGACACCACCGCCCCCGTCACCGACACCGCCCACCCCTTCGCCCCCGGCCCGGAGGTCCGCGCGCACGCCACCGCGCACGGCAAGGCGCTCCTCGCCGCGCTGCCGCGCGCCCGGCGCCGCCGCTACCTCGCCGAGCACGGCATGGCCCGCTTCACCGAGCGGACCATCACCGCCGCCGAACGCTTCGAGGCCGAGATGGCCGCCGTCCGCGGCCAGGGGTACGCCGTCTCCGTCGGCGAGGCGGACCCCGCGTACACCTGTCTCGCGATCGCCGTGCCCGACCGCGGCGACGGCATCGTGCACGCCCTCTCCGTCTCCCTGCCCACCGCCGGCTTCGCCCGCCGCCAGGGTGCCGTCCGGGCCGCCCTCGTCCGCGCGGTCCCGGACTTTCCGGCCCTGCCGGAATCCTGAACCGCCCGCCTGGCCCCGGCCCACCCGCCCGGCGCACCCTGACGGCATGATCTTCATCGCCGTCCGCTTCACCGTCCGTCCCGACCGCGCCGACCAGTGGCTCGACCTGGTCGCCGACTTCACCCGCGCCACCCGCGAGGAGCCGGGCAACCTCTTCTTCGACTGGTCCCGGAGCGTCGACGACCCGAACGTCTACACCCTCCTGGAGGGCTTCGCCGACGACGAGGCCGGCGCCGTCCACGTCGCCTCCGACCACTTCGCCGCCGGCCTCGCCGCCATGGCCGGGGCCGTCGCCACCACCCCCGAGATCATCAACGTCCGGACGGAGCAGCGGGGCTGGGGCCCGATGGCGGAGCTCGCGCCCACCGAGGGCTGACCCCTCCGGGACCCGCCCGCCCGCCTGGTAGGTTTCGCCGCACAGTACGGGCGGGCGGCGGGCCCGGGGCCGAGGGGAGAAGCGGCAGATGGCGGTGAGCGGGCGACAGACCGGCAGGCCCACCCTGGAGGAGGTCGCGGCCCGGGCCGGAGTCGGCCGCGGCACGGTCTCCCGGGTCATCAACGGCTCCCCGAAGGTCAGCGAACAGGCCAGGGCCGCCGTCGAGAAGGCCGTCGCCGAACTCGGCTACGTCCCCAACCGGGCCGCCCGCGCGCTCGCCGGCAGCCGCACCGACGCCGTCGCGCTCGTCGTCCCCGAGACCGAGGCCCGGCTCTTCGCCGAACCGTACTTCCTCGACATCATCCGCGGCGTCAGCAGCGAACTCGCCTCCGCCGACAAGCAGTTGCTGCTCACCCTGATCCGCAGCGACCAGGAGCGCCAGCGCTTCGAGCAGTACCTCGCCGCCCAGCGCGTCGACGGCGTGCTGCTCGTCTCCGTGCACGCCGACGACCCGCTGCCCGACCAGGTCCGCGCCCTCGGCCTGCCCGCCGTGCTCAACGGCCGCCGCCGCGAGGACGAACCCGTCGCCTTCGTCGACTCCGACAACACCGGCGCCGGCCGCGCCGCCGTCGCCCACCTCGCCGCCGCCGGCCGCCGGCGGATCGCCACCGTCACCGGCCCCCTCGACATGTACGGCGCCCGCTGCCGCCTCGACGGCTACCGCGAGGGCCTGGCCGAGGCCGGGCTCCCCGCCGACGAGGCCCTCGTCGCCGGCGGCGACTTCACCGAGGAGGGCGGCCGCCGCGCCATGCGCGCGCTCCTGGACCGCGCCCCGGACCTGGACGCCGTCTTCGCCGCCTCCGACGTGATGGCGGCCGGCGCCCGGGCCGTCCTGCGCGAGGCCGGCCGCCGGGTCCCCGAGGACGTCGCCCTCGTCGGCGTCGACGACTCCGCCGTCGCCCGCCTCATGGACCCGCCGCTCACCAGCGTCCGCCAGCCCATCGAGGAGATGGGCCGCACCATGGCCCGGCTGCTGCTCGACGAGATCGCCGCCCCGAGCGAGCCCGACGACCAGCCCCGCCGGATGCTCCCCACCGAACTCGTCGTCCGCGCCTCCTCCTGAGCCCCGCCCCCGGCCCGGCCCGGCGGAATCCCGCGCCCGCGTGTCGTTCGGGTGATCCCAGCGGGCGCCCCGGGCGCGCGTGGGTTCGAATCGGGACATGGCTTCCTACGACCGGCGCACAGGCGGCTCCCGGCGACCGCCCAAGGCCCGTGACACCTGGTGGTACGCCGCCGTGGCCGGTGAGGCCGCGGGCTCCTTCAGCACCCGGGTCCGCACCCGGACCCGGCGCGCCTGCCTCGGGGCCGTCCTGCTGCTCACCCTCGTCTACGCGGGCCTGGTGCTCACCGCCACCGGCCGCCGCTGGGGCGACGCCGCCGTCACCGGCCGGCGCGCCGACACCCGCCTCGCCGCCTTCCTGCGCGACCACCCCTCCCTGCACGGGGCGGCCACCCTCTCCCTCGTCGTCGCCTGCCTCGTCCTCGTCGGCCTCGGCCTGCTGCGCAAGCGGTACGCCCTCACCGGCGCCGCCGCCGGAGCCGTCGCCGTCTCCCTCGCCGTCACCGGACTGCTCCAGCGGTACGCGCCCCGCCCCCGGCTCGTCGACTCCGCCGGGGCGCTGGTGCCCAGCGGCTTCCCCAGCGCCACCGCCACCCTCGCCTTCGGCGTCGCCTTCGCCCTGGTCCTGGTCGCGCCCCGGCACTCCCGGGGGCTCGTCGTCGGCGCCGCCACCCTGTGGGCCGTCGTCCTCGGCGCGTACTCCGTCGCCGTCGGCGACCACCGCCCCGGCGACGTGATCTCCGCCGCCCTGCTCGCCCTCGCCGTCCAGTGCGGCCTGATCGCCCTCCTCGCCCGCCGCGGCAAGGTCCGCCCCGGCCCCCGGGACGGCACCGTCCTGCGCGGCCTGCCGGCCACCCTGCCGCTCGCGCTGCTCGCCGCCGGCGGGCTCGCGGCCGGCTTCCTGCTCCTCGGCGACACCCTCGGGCTGCCCGCGACCGCCCCCTACGACCCCGGCGAGCTCCGCCTCGCCCACCGCTGCGGCCAGGCCCTCGCGGCCGGCGTCGGCGCCGCCTGCGGGCTCGTCCTGCTGGCCCTGGTCCGTCACGTCGACCTCGACGGCGGCCCCGCCGCGTACCGGCTCGGCGGCCCCTTCGTGGAGGCCTCCGGAGTCCCCGATCAAGGAGAGCTCGTGGGGCCCTTTACGGAGAACCGCGATCACGAGATATCTTGATGTCGAGCAATCTCGCATACGCAGACGTGGAAGCGGAGCACCCGGTGACTGACTCGACCATCATCTACACCCACACCGACGAGGCGCCTGCCCTGGCGACGTACTCGTTCCTGCCCGTGATCCAGGCGTACGCCTCCACGGCCGGCGTCACGGTCGAGACGCGTGACATCTCGCTCGCGGGCCGCATCATCGCGAGCTTCCCCGAGTTCCTGGAGGAGGGCCAGCGCATCGGCGACGCCCTCGCCGAGCTGGGCGAACTGGCCAAGACCCCCGAGGCCAACATCATCAAGCTGCCGAACATCTCGGCCTCCATCCCGCAGCTCAAGGCCGCCATCGCCGAGCTCCAGGCCCAGGGCTACGCCCTCCCGGACTACCCGGACGAGGTGCGGACCGAGCAGGACCAGGACGTCCGCGCCCGCTACGACAAGGTCAAGGGCTCGGCCGTCAACCCGGTCCTGCGCGAGGGCAACTCGGACCGCCGCGCCCCCGGCTCGGTCAAGAACTACGCCAAGAACCACCCGCACCGCATGGGCGCCTGGACCTCCGAGTCCAAGACCGAGGTCGCCACCATGGGCCGGAACGACTTCCGGTCCACCGAGAAGTCCACGGTCATCGCCGCCGACGGCACCCTCCGCATCGAGCACGTCGCCGCCGACGGCACCACCACCGTCCTGCGCGAGTCCGTCCCGGTCCTCGCCGGCGAGGTCGTCGACGCCTCCGTCATGCGCGTCGCCGCCCTGCGCACCTTCCTCTCGGAGCAGGTCGCCCGCGCCAAGGCCGAGGACGTCCTCTTCTCCGTGCACCTCAAGGCCACCATGATGAAGGTCTCCGACCCGATCATCTTCGGCCACGTCGTGCACGCCTTCTTCCCGAAGACCTTCGCCAAGTACGGCGAGGTCCTCGCCGGCGCCGGCCTCTCCGCCAACGACGGCCTCGGCACCGTCCTCAAGGGCCTGGAGTCCATCCCGCACGGCCTCGGCGACGAGATCAAGGCCTCCTTCGAGGCCGAGATCGCCGAGGGCCCGGCCCTCGCCATGGTCGACTCCGACAAGGGCATCACCAACCTGCACGTGCCGTCCGACGTCATCGTCGACGCCTCGATGCCGGCCATGATCCGCACCTCCGGCCACATGTGGGGCCCGGACGGCCAGGAGGCCGACACCATCGCTGTCCTCCCGGACAGCTCCTACGCCGGCGTCTACCAGGCCGTCATCGAGGACTGCAAGGCGAACGGCGCCTTCGACCCGTCGACCATGGGCTCCGTCCCGAACGTCGGCCTCATGGCGCAGAAGGCCGAGGAGTACGGCTCCCACGACAAGACCTTCGAGATCGCCGCGGCCGGCACCGTCCGCCTCGTCGACGCCGACGGCAACACCGTCCTGGAGCAGGAGGTCGCCGAGGGCGACATCTTCCGCGCCTGCCAGACCAAGGACCTCCCGATCCAGGACTGGGTCAAGCTCGCCGTCACCCGCGCCCGCGCCACCGGCGACCCGGCCGTCTTCTGGCTCGACGCCGAGCGCGCCCACGACGCCCAGCTGATCGCCAAGGTCGAGCGGTACCTGCCGGAGCACGACACCGAGGGCCTGGAGATCAAGATCCTGTCCCCGGTCGAGGCGACGAAGTTCTCCCTGGAGCGCATCCGCCGCGGCGAGAACACCATCTCCGTCACCGGCAACGTGCTGCGCGACTACCTGACCGACCTCTTCCCGATCCTGGAGCTGGGCACCAGCGCCAAGATGCTGTCGGTCGTCCCGCTGATGGCGGGCGGCGGCCTCTTCGAGACCGGCGCCGGCGGCTCCGCCCCGAAGCACGTCCAGCAGCTCGTCAAGGAGAACTACCTCCGCTGGGACTCCCTCGGCGAGTTCTTCGCGCTGGCCGCCTCCTTCGAGCACCTGGCCACCACCACGGGCAACGCCCGCGCCCAGGTCCTCGCGGACACCCTGGACCGCGCCACCGGCACCTTCCTCAACGAGGACAAGTCGCCGACCCGTCGCCTCGGCGGCATCGACAACCGCGGCAGCCACTTCTACCTCGCCCTCTACTGGGCCCAGGAGCTGGCCCGGCAGACCGACGACGCCGAGCTCGCCAAGGCCTTCGCCCCGCTCGCCGAGACCCTCGCGGCCAACGAGCAGAAGATCGTCGAGGAGCTGAACGCCGTCCAGGGCTCCCCGGCCGAGATCGGCGGCTACTACCAGCCCGACCCGGCCAAGGCCGCGGCCGTGATGCGCCCGTCCGCCACCTTCAACGAGGCCGTCGCGTCCCTCGCCTGATCCGGCACCCGACGCGCGCCCGCCCCGGCCGGAACCCTTCCGGCCGGGGCGGCCCCGTCGGTGGCGCGTACGCCATCCGGGTGTGACCCTGGAGGGCATGAGCTGGGCATCTTGGACGACCGCCGGTGTCTACACCGGGCGTGGTGGGGTGCTGACCGTCGAGGGCGGAATCGTCACGGGCGACCTGACCGTGCACACGACCTTCGCCGACGGTGAGGCACGCGTGGCCGTGCAGTACAGCGGCGCCTCCGACTGGTTCACCATGTCGGGAAGTCCCGTCCCCTGTCCTTCGGAGGAGGAGAGCCGCGAGCTCCACGACGCCGTCGTGGAGGCCGTACGGGAGGGCCGCGGGGCCACGGTCCCCCGCCTGCCCCATCCCACCGGCTAGCCGCCGGGCCCGCGGCCCGGTCCCGTCGGGCGCGTCCCGTCGGGCGCGACCGGGCCGGAGAGAAAGTGTTATCCCCGCCCCGCCCACGGGTCTCCACCACGACGGGACTCGGACCGGGGACGTAAGGGAGCACCATCCATGCACAGCGACGAGCAGCGCACCACCGCCCTGGTGGAGGCGGCGCGCGCCGGCGATCCGCACGCCAGGGACGCCCTGGTGCGCGCCTGCCTGCCGCTCGTCCACAACGTGGTGGGGCGTGCCCTCGACGGGCACGCCGACACCGACGACGTCGTCCAGGAGACCCTGGTCCGCGCCCTGGACGGGCTGCCCGGACTGCGGGACCCGGCCCGCTTCCGGTCCTGGCTCGTCGCCATCGCCATGAACGGGGTGCGCCGCCGCTGGCGGGAACGCCGGCAGGCCCCCGTCCCCGGCCTCGACCACGTCGCCGGCCTCGCCGACCCGGCGGCCCAGTACCCGGACATCTTCCACGCGGAGATCGCCGGCAAGAACGCCGCCGAGGTCGTCGACGACCAGGCGTGGCTGGCCGACACCTTCATCCCG